>MHZB01000088.1 GCA_001828605.1 Planctomycetes bacterium RIFCSPLOWO2_12_FULL_50_35
CACTGTAGAAGAAATCACCAAGTTGTTCTAAGGCCTATGCCACAATACAACTACACAGCCATAGACGATTACGGAAAGGCCGTAACCGGAACGCTTGGGGCAGGAGATGAAGAAGAACTCGCAAAAAACCTGTCACAAATGGGCTACTACCTCCTTACCGCTGCCGAGACAGAGAAAGAGAAAAAAGGAAAGGTAAAGGCAGAAAAGGGGTCTAGACGTGGATTTTATTTAACCAAGGTAAAGTCCGCAGAAATAATAACCTTCACCCACCACCTCTCCACGGTGCTCTCCGCCGGCATCCCCATCATCCAGGGTCTTGACGACCTGGTAGAACAAACGCAGGACACACGGTTTAAAGCCATACTTACAGAGATAAGAGATGATGTGCAGGGAGGAAGCAAGCTCTCAGACGCCATGGCAAAACACCCAAGGGCCTTCTCGGAGCTCTACGTAAACCTCCTCAAGGCCGGGGAGACCTCAGGCCAAGTAGACAAGGTGCTTGCAGAGATAGGAAGCTTTCTGGAATGGCAGGAAGAATTAAGGGCCAGCGTTAAACAAATAACCATTTATCCCACCGTCGTCTTTTCTGCAGTCGTACTGCTGGTAGGATACCTTTTCGCCTTTGTCTTTCCAAAGTTCATTAAAATCCTGGAACAGTTAAACGTGCCCCTGCCCCTGCCTACCATCATAGTGATAGGCGTAAGCAATTTTATGAAGAACTACTGGTATTTTGTTCTTATAGGTATAGCTGGCGTAATAGCCACAATAAACGTTATAGTGCGGTTCCCTTGGGGCAGATACGCATGGGACAAATTTAAACTAAGCATCCCTATATTTGGAACATTGCTCCGCAAGATTGCCCTCTCACGTTTTTCTCACTTTATGGCCCTGCTATATGCTGCCGGCGTTGACATCATCCAGTCTCTCGCTGTAGTGGAAAAGGTGGTGGGTAATGAGGTAATCGCCAGGGTGATACGCCGCGCACAGGAGCAGGTCAAGGCGGGCCACCGCCTCTCTGAACCGCTTAGGGCCAGCAAAGAGTTCCCACCCATGGTGGTGAGGATGGTAGAAATAGGTGAGATAAGTGGTCAACTGGACAAAACTCTCCAAAAAGTAAGTGACTTCTACGACCGCGAGATACCGCAAACAGTTAAAAAGGTTTTTGCGGCCTTTGAGCCTGTAATGATAGTAATATTGGCCGGGATAATACTGCTGGTGGCCGTGTCTATGTATCTGCCTCTATACAGCTCTCTGGGTCAGCTCGGAAAGTAGCTAGGGCTGCGCCCTTAACCCTTTTGGGAAAGCTTTTATGGCAAAACAAGAACTGGCAATAGGAATGGAAGTAGTCCAACGGCAGGCAAAGCTGCAGATGAAGCTGGTTGAGGTGGCAAGCTCGGCAGAGGGGCTGGAGGTCACAAATTTCGCAGTAGTAGAGCTGCCCCCGGGAGGCACGCGTCTCGTAGGGCCGCGGCTATCTAACGTATTGAAAGAAATGGGGTTCAGGGCGAAGATCATTAACACCATTATACCCTATCCATCCATTGACTACCGCCAGGTGTCTTTGCCGCCGATGTCCAAGAACGACCTTAAGACTGCAATAGACAGGGAGGCCAAAAAGGAGTTAAAGTTTCCTGTAATGGAACTGGTCACTGACTATGAGATAATAGGAGAATCAGAAGAAAAGGGTCTGCGCAGAACGGAACTCCTTATAGCCAGGGCACAGTCCAAGGACACGGAGGAGCTGTTCTCCATGGCCGGAGAATTTCGCCTGAGATTCAACTCTCTCACGGTAATACCAGCGGCACTTTTTAACCTGCTAAAGATAAGAGGTGGTACAGGAGACGAAACACTGGCGGTAATTCATGCAGGCACCAATAAGGGCACAATAATAATCTCCCACCAGGGTAATCTGCGCTTCCCCAGGGAGTTTCCGCTGAGGGCCGGCGCAGAGTCGGCAGAAGGGTATGGACACCTGGTGGCAGAGACAAAACGTTCTCTGCTGTTTGTGAAACAGCAGGCAAGGGGTCTTACGGTAAAAAAAATACTCATCCTGGGTGACATTGGTCAACCGGACACCCTTGTCGACACCATGGCTTCTGAGACAGGTATACCGGCAGAGGTATATGCACCCATTGGCCTTGACCTGTCACCCCTTGGTGACAGGGTGCACGAGTTCAGGGGATCGCTTACAGCACTATCCATACCGCTGGGACTGGCATGGTACGGTCCTGAACACTCCACGTTAAACTTAATGGCTCAGCAATTGGCCGAACTAAAGAAGTCCAATCTGGCAAAGATGGCGGTAATCTTATCCGGTGCGGCGCTCGTCATAATCCTTGCGGTATACTACGTCTTGTTATTACAAAAGGCAAAACCGTACAAAGGAGAATACGCGCAGCTACAGCAGGAACTCGCCACACTAAGACCTCAGACGAGTGAGATGAAGGAGATGCAGCAAGAGAGAGACACGCACGGCTCCCGCCACGCCTTTCTTGGCAAGATGCATGGGCCCGCCACTTCGTGGGAAAATATTCTAAGGACCCTCAGTCTCAGCGTGCCTGCCGACGTGCTTCTTCAGTCACTCGACATAAAAGAGGCTACGGTGGGCTGGCTACTCGAAATCCGCGGCAGCGTGACCGGCCGGGACGCCGCGACCGTACAAAAGGGATTCAATGAATTCTTTTCCCTACTGCTGACCAATCCCGCACTACGCGAGGCAAAGGTAGGATCTCTCACAATAGGCCCGGTAACAGTGGCTGGAGCGGTGGGGTTGCAGGCAAGCAAGCTCGAATTCGCCGTCAGCGTGCGTGTAGAACCAAAGGAGGTACCCGGTGGCGCTACCAAGGGTTAGTCTGGGAGGACTTTCCAAAACCCTCCGCATCTGGCTGCTATTGATACCTATTTTTGCAATTGCCTGTCTAGTCTACTTTCTGGTTCTAAGACCGAAGGCCAAGGATATAGAAAAAACGCAAAAGGCCATACGCCAGGTTCAATCGGAAATCGGAGTAGAACAACAACTGTTGGCAAGCTTTGCACCTCTCAGCAACGAAGAAAGAGGACGGATACAGGTAACCGGCAGGAGCATCTCATCCATAATGGAAGCCATGGGCGAAGTTAACAAAATATACGACGACCTCACAAACCGGGCCAAATTCTGTAACATACCCGATATATCAGTTGACCCAAACTACACACCCACAGAGGCGAAGGAACTGCCAATCTACGACGACCTGGAGGCGGAAATATCCTTAATAAAAATAACCTTTCATTCAAGCTTCGAGTCTCTTGGCTGCTTCCTAAAAGATATAGACCAAAATAAGGACATATTATTAGAATCCCTCACCATAGCCAGAACGCTACCCAAACCAAAGACAGAGATGATCCTCAGGGTATTTGCGGAAAAACAGGATAGGCCGGAATAAGCCTAGATATGATACTAGAGTTCTACTCACCTAAGGTGATTTAATAGACAGAAATAAGCAATTCCCCGAACCATTACCAATTATGGTACAGACATCTTATACAACACATCTGGAGCAGGCATATAAACTGATGTCACCCTGCAGGCTGTGTCCCAGGAACTGTGGGGTCATGCGGCTTGAGGGACAGAAAGGCTTCTGCGGGATAGGTCACGATGCCGTCGTATCCTCCTTCGGTCCGCACTTCGGAGAAGAAAGTCCGCTTGTAGGCCGGTACGGTTCTGGAACCATATTCTTTGCAGGCTGCAACCTGGGCTGCATCTTCTGCCAAAACTACGACATAAGCCACCTCTGGTCGGGCGAAGAGGTCTCGACTGACTACATCGCCTCCCTGATGCTGGCCCTGGAGAAGAGGGGATGCCACAACATAAACTTTGTAACCCCTACCCATGTCAGTCCTCAGATTATGGAGGCTACCCAGGTCGCCCGCGGAAAGGGCTTAAACGTACCTACGGTATATAACTGCGGCGGGTACGAGTCGGTAGAAACCCTTAAACTCCTTGAGGGTACAATAGACATATACATGCCTGACGCCAAGTATGCAGACCCCGAATGGGCCAAAAAGTTCTCAGGGGCCGAAGACTACCCTGAGGTGATGAAGGCCGCCATAAAGGAAATGCACCGGCAGGTAGGGGACCTGGTTATAGAAAACGGCATCGCCGTGAGGGGACTACTGGTAAGGCATTTAGTGATGCCCAACAATGTGGCCGGCAGTAAGGAGATTATTGCCTTTATTGCCGAAGAAATATCGCTAGACACATATATAAATGTAATGGACCAATATTACCCGTGTTACAGGGCCGGCGAGTTTGGAGAGATAAACCGCCGCATTACCTACGAGGAATTTAACGAGGTCTATTCCTACGCCCAAAGTAAGGGCCTCAGACTGGCAGAGTGAACCGTCATTCCGAGGCTGTAGGGGCGACCCGGCGGGTCGCCCCTACAAACACATCACTACGCATCACCTCTAAAATGCGGGTATAGCAGGGCTTGCCGCCCCGCGATACTCTGCCCAGGCACGTAAGGGCGTGATTTACAGGGGTATTGAATATCTTTCCATTCCCTTTGACAGGTTTTTTAGTATAATCCTACTCCGAGACTTCTAAAAAAGTTATCTGACTTCACGTTGATGTCATTTTGAGCGAAGCGTGTAGCGTGGCAGCCCTCGGCCTGCGCCCTTCGATAGACTCAGGGGCTGAGGCTTCGACGGTGAGCTCAGCCGAACCGCTTGCCGAAGCCTTGGGCCAAAGGCTTACTGCCACGTTGGACGTTGGAGCAAGCTCCAACGCTACATCAGAGATTCTTTCCGCCTCAGGCGGATTTCACTTCCTCAGAATGATAGTTATGCAGACTTTTTCGGGGGTCTCGCTTCGTAAACGTTGTCCTGTTGATCAAGAAAGGAATTCAAAAGGACTGCATTATGAGCGTTATCGAATTTTTGAAGATACTGCGGTGGTCACCGGTCAACATACTCATACTGTTTCTTCTTGTCTTAGCCGTCCCGTACTATCTCTTCGCATCTTTGAGATTCGACACCTACGGCAATTTCATCATAGGTGTGCTCGACGCCCTCGCCTGGCCGGCCGCAATAGTAATCATAGCAAGGCTCTACTACGAACCGATTGTCAAACTCCTCGACTCCCTCGCAGAATATCTGAGCGCCAAGGGCCCGACTAAAGGGGAATAGGCGGTCTTAGGAAGCTTTCTTAACAGACAGTTGCAATCCGATATAGAAGCCGAACACCACGTCTTCCGCGCCAGGACTACAAAAACTCCCGGCCCTAGCCTTCCACCAGCTTTTTCACCCTCTCTGTATTCGGTTCCTTGACAATGCCCTTCTCGGTGATAATTGCCCTTATGTTCTCGGCGGGGATGACATCAAAGGCGGGATTATATACCTTTACACCCTCGGGGGCGATGCGGTGGCCGGTTATAAAGGTGACCTCATCGGGTGAGCGTTCTTCTATGGGTATCTCCGAACCCTTTTCAATCTTCATGTCAAACGTAGAGATTGGCGCTGCCACGTAAAACGGGACTTTATGCTCCTTTGCAATTATAGAGAGGCCGTAGCTCCCTATCTTGTTTGCGGCGTCTCCACTGGCGGCAATCCTATCCGAACCTACCACCACGGCGTCTATCTTCTTCTCGGCCATCACATGGGCGGCCATATTGTCGCAGATAAGCGTCACGTCAATGCCGGCCTGCATGAGTTCCCACGACGTCAGTCTAGCCCCCTGCAAAAGTGGCCTGGTTTCACATACAAAGACCCTGTTTACCTTGCCCTGTTCCTTTGCGGCATATATCACGGCCAGCGCCGTACCGTAACCGCCGGTTGCCAGCCCGCCGGCATTGCAGTATGTCATGATGGTACTGCCCTTGGGTATCAGCGTGGCGCCGTACTCACCTATCTTCTTTGAGGAATCCCTGTCCTCTCCCAATATCTCCAGGGCCTCTTCAAACAGGAATTCCTTTATGGTATCGAGCGGTTCCGTGCGGAACGCCTGGGCCGTATGCTCCATACGCTCCAGCGCCCAGAAGAGGTTCACTGCCGTGGGCCTGGCCGTACCCAGATACGAGGAGACCTCCTTAAGCTTGAGAAAGAAATCATTGAAGTTGTTCACACTTACGTCGCGGATGCCGAGGTATGTCCCCATGGCTGCAGCGATGCCTATCGCGGGCGCCCCACGAACCCTCAACGTCTTTATGGCCTCCCACATACACTCCTTATTATCGCAGTAGATAAACTTAAGCTCACCCGGCAGCAGGGTTTGGTCGATAAGCTTTGCCTTGCCGTCCAAGCCACCTTCCCATTCTATCGTAGGTATAGACATCAGTTCTTTGTCCCTCTCTTTTTATGAGTCTCCCCTGTGCCCAGCCCACGTTTGACCTCTACGGAGCCTTTCTTTACATCTTCAGCGAGTCTTTTTTTGTAATCCGCCAGCCTCAGCTTAAGGCCGGAATCCCTCAGGCCGAGTATCTCTACGGCCAATATGGCTGCGTTTTGCGCCCCAGTCTTACCGAGACCTGCAACGGCCACCGGCACCCCCTTGGGCATCTGAAGCATGGAATAGAGGGCGTCAACCCCACCGAGGACCTGATTAACCATCGGCACACCAATAACCGGTACCGTGGTAAGCGAGGCAAGCACCCCGGGCAGCGCCGCAGCACCTCCCGCACCGGCTATGATTACCGCATAACCTTTCTTTTCCGCATCGGCGGCATACTCATGTGCAAGCTGAGGCGCCCTATGGCACGAGACCACGTCTACGTCAAACTCAAGACCAAACTCCTTTAAAACCTCAACGGCCTCTCTCATGGTGTCGAGGTCCGAGCTACTGCCCATAACAACCCCCACCTTTTTATTATTTGACGAAGTCCTGGGCATACTGTTTCTCCAGTGTGTGTAAGGGATTTGAAACCTCTCCGTATCTTTGTACAAAGTAGTGCAAGAAAAGGGCCAAGTTAGCCAAGGCCTCATTAGTTTTGTGGTGCAGCCGTAATAAATATCTCAAATCCAGTGGATTGTTAAGAAGATGGGAAACTACCCTCAGCGTCTTAACCCTCCCCTCTTCATCAATCAAGTCACAGCCCTTCAATTCGTCATCTATTTCATCGGACAACACCCTCAGGGCCAAAAAAGGCGTCCCGGAGGCCTTTGCAATCTCTGCAACACCCGTACTCTCCATATCAACGGCCACGGCAGACGTAGTATCGCCAATCCGCCTCTTTGCGGCAGGTTGGGCCGCTACATCCTCTACTGTAAGGAGGTCGCCGCAGCGGAACTTGATGCCCTTCTCCTCTACCAGTTTACAGGATAGGTTGACCAGACCTTGATGACACGCATAACCAGCATGCGCACTGCCAGGTTTACCATCCCGTGAATAATCGAGTACATTTTTTGCTATTATCAAATCCCCTGTACGCAGCCCGTCCTTCACGCCGCCGGCAAGCCCTGCAGATACGATGGCATTCACCCTAAATATCTTAAGTAAACTCTCCGCAGCCCTCCTGGACCTTTCTCGGCCAATACCGCTTTTTACTAATACAACAGGCTGCGCATTAACACATGAATAATAAAACGTAAAGCCCTCTGCCCGAAGTCTGGCTGAGGGTCCCAATTTCACCCTGAATGACTCCAATTCCTGCGGTAGTGCAAATACAAATCCTATCATGTAAAGCCCTTTTTACTCTGCCCACCCAATGAGACCCTGCCAGAGCACTAAAAACACACACAGATGCTGCAAAGCACCATTGTGAGCGGGGCGAAGTAATCTCGTAAATATTTTTAACTAAAAAGATTGGGTTGCTTCGCCGCTTTAGCCCCTCGCAATGACGGCTCTATCCTTTGACTTCTTCAAAGGCCTTCCAATATCTTATAAATCCCAAGAAGCTCCAAAAGCATTAACAAAATATATCTGGAACCCCCGAAGAACTCACCTTTGCAGAGGTCTCATTTATATCTCTTCGGAGTTAGGGAAACTTCCTTATATAATGCCACTTTTACAAAAGTCTCTGCGGACGCTGGACTTACAAAGTTCTTCATATACGTACTGTGGCAAACAACGCCCTGATAATCTGAAACGCAACGTACGGAAAGCGAAGGCTTTCGCACAGGCATTTCTAAGTAAATCAAGCAGATTCCGGCAGTTTTTGCAATACTATTTTCCCTCAAATTTCTTTCAAAATATTTTGTTGTATTCGACCACAATATATGTTAAGTTCTGTACTTTCAATGTTTGCCCGCCGAATAGGCAATAGAAGGTGGAAAATTTTTGACTAGAAATAAAGAAAACTACTATTATAATTAGTGCTCCTTTTGGGGGCCTAATCTAAAAGTTAAGAACCAGCTAAGCGGAGGAGTTAAGATGAAAAGGCATCTCTTTATTTTTGGATTACTCTTGTCATTTTGTACTCTACTTAGTTGCGCTACCACCCCTTCACTCCACGAAGAGATAACCTTGGGACCAAATGCCATTAAGGTCCCATCAACCCAAACCTGGACAAAGACCGATATATCAGTGCAGCAGGGCCAGTACATGCACATAGCGGCTCAGGGAAAGGTACAAATAGAAAAGTCGAGCTATCACGGCCACGATTATGAGTACGTTGTTGGCCCACAGGGCACATACGACTTCTCTTCGACAGTAGAAAATCTCCATCGGGGCTATCCGGCAGAGCCAACCGAGTTCCCTCTGCCTGCGGCCGTGAAAGGACCTGCGCCTTGTTATGCCTTAATTGGCAGGATTGGAGAGAATGGCGACATATTCTTGATAGGCCGTGACGCCGTAGTAGAGGCCAAGAGCAGTGGAGACCTTTACCTGGGCATAAACGATTTCAATGTGGCAGACAATATAGGCGATTTCTATGCAAAGGTTGATATGTATAGTACACTGCCTGGGGAATTCGTTACAAAGGATGCAAGGAAAATAGAAGAAGGAAAAGGTAAAGACGGCACGCCCATCGATGACTCACGTGTATTAATGTTATACCTTGACGGTATAGATTACAACGTCCTCACGGAGATGGCGTATAAGGGCTACTTACCCAACATAAAGAAATTATTCTTCGACAACGGCATAAACTTCCCTTACACCTTTACCGTCTATCCAAGCACCACCTGGACAAGCACCGCCTGTTTCATTTCTTCCAATTTCAGCGACCTTACCGGCATTAAATCGGACGTCTTCCTTGACAGGCGTGTTTCAAAAGAAAAGCACTTCTTCACCCCGTACGGCCCATTAACCGCCGCCAGGAGGATGTATCCTGACTTTGTAGACCACGTTACAGATGAGAACCCAAGGAAGCAGGAACTACCCACCATATTCAACAGAACGCACGACGACAACATTCGGATGTACTCGTCCGTTATACCGGTGCTGTTCAATCCGATACCGATGGGTAATCATATACCAACGTGGTACACAGACACCCTCACCAACAGCGTACGCTACTTTGGCATGCACCAGACAAAAGATGAATTCGACGAGATTAACACCGCTTTCTCCTTGGACTATGTAATAAAACAAGAGAACAAGGTGATGTACGTGTGGCTCCCCGGTGTGGACGCAAAAAGCCACGAGACACCCCGCGGCCAGTGGGGCGCTGCTAGGAAACCAATGTATCTGATAGACAAGAACATCGGCGAAATAGTCGACAAGCTCAAGCTGGAAGGCGTGTACGACAAGACCTATATTATCTTGTATTCAGACCACGGCCACATGGGCGGTAAAGACTTCATAAACCAGAGATTCGACATAGCCAATGACTTCTTCTATAAAAGCATTGTGGATGGGGATGGGGACGGCGAACTCGACAAGGACAGCGGTTTAGGGTTTAACATAGAGTACGTCGAGCACGACGAGCGCCTTAACAGGGCACACATAGATAGGAATATGGAGGACTTTATGGCCGTGGGCAGCATGGGCTACGGCGCGGCGGTAATTTATCTGCCTTACAAACATAAGTATTCACGGAACTTTACGCAAAACAACAGCTACTACGACCTTACCCACTACCAGGTGCATCCGACGATAAAGCCCGTAAACGTCATAGACAAGCTTTTCAAGGTAGATTACTCGGAACAAAACAAATTTCCGAATATAATCGCCAATAAACCCATTGACGTGGTGATAATACCGGCAACCAAGAACAGGGATGCATCATTGGTCATAAACAGCCAGGGTCTCCAGGCCCTCATAGAGATGAGACCCACCGGAAAAGGCAAGCGAGACTTCGAATACCGGTACAGGGCCGTTACCGATTTTGACCAGGATGAAAACGGTAACAACACCTTCAATGCGGTTGAAACGATGACACAGGCAGGCGCCGGTGCGGCAGCTGAGGACCCGCTGCACTATACAAGTTCGCCATCGTTTATGAAATATATAAGCAAGGATCCCAACTGGTTTGCCGGGTTCCATTCCGGACGGGAATGGCTGGAAGCCACAAAGGAGACCGAATACCCTGATGCAGTAGTTACCTTTTCCCACTTCACAAAATGGGACGACTCCATTAGCAACCTTAAAGACAGGTTTGCGCCGGACTTTGCAGTTTCACCCAAGAAGGGCTGGGACTTCCAGACAGACCGTCGGCTTGCCTCAGACCACGGTTACCCCCTCTTCGACAGCATGCGGGTGCCGCTGTTCATTACCGGACCGAACATCAAAAAGGGCGTAGTTAATTACACCGCTCACAGGAATATGGACGTAGTACCCACCGTGCTAAAGATGGCAGGGGCAAAATTCGATGAAGGTGAGCTGGACGGTAAACCCATACTGGACATCTATGAGGGAGAGGCGGAAGACGGTCCCGTCTTCGTACGCGACGAGAGGGTCGCATTCCACACCGACAGCGGACTTCCATTGGAGTATCCGCCGGAGGTTCCCAAGCAGGGCACCAACATACACAACATTGACGACCCGTACGACCTCCATTACATGGTGGCAGACGTGGCCTCCCTCTTGGAAGTGGGTGATATTCGCATTATAGACGATGTCTTTGACGTCTTCATCCCCGGCCAACCCGTGAGGCCGGTCAATTCCGCTATGACGGAAGTTGCAACGGGCTTCCGAAGCGAAAACCCCAGCAACATCTTTGTAGTAAGGACAACCCAGTTCTTCGATGCGCTGCAAATAAAGCAGTTTGATGTCAGTGATACCATCTCCATGTTAATCTTTGGGTTCTACTTCACGGAGAATAACTTCTGGAGGGCAAATCTCCTCATAGACTGGATTCAAGACGTGGGAGGAGATTTCAACAGGCTCATAGGCGAACCAGTCTTTCATGGTGAAAAGGGATTGCTACCCGGGCAGGTACTAAATGCTCCTATAGACGGTGTCCAGCTCGTTGCGCAGAACACTGTGAAAATCGCCAAGGAGGCCATCACCAGGTTTGGATACCGGGCCATCTTCGGGGTTGAAGCGGGCGTAAATAAGATCGGCAACGTCGATAAGCCAAAGGTCTGGCAGACCCCTGAGATAGTGGGACCGAAGGAAGACAGCCCGTTTAAGATGCTCGACGTATCCCAATAAGTATGCGAGTACCCGTAAAACTTGGCACAACGCTGACCAGTTATCTTTTAAAAAACAGGTTAGCATCCAGGGATAAGTTTCCCCTGGTACTCATGATCGAGCCGACCCACCTGTGCAACCTCTCGTGCAAGGGCTGTGGGAGAATCATAGAATACAGCGACAACAGTGACCTGCTGTCGGTGGAGGAGTGTATTGGGGCGGCCAAAGAGTGCGATGCACCCGTAGTCACGGTCACCGGCGGCGAACCGCTGCTTCACCCGCAGATTGACGAGATTGTCAAGGGTCTGGTAAACATGGGCCGATACGTCTATCTGTGCACAAATGGCCTGATGCTCACAGATACCCTGGACAGGCTTGAACCAAACAGCCACTTCTACATAAACGTCCACATTGACGGGCTTGAACACACCCACGATGTAATAACCTCACACGAAGGCTCATTCAGACAGGCTACAGAGGCCATAAAGAAGGCAAAAGGACTTGGCTTCAGGGTATGTACCAATACCACCCTCTACCTTGACTCAAAACCCGAAGAGATAGAGGAATTATTTATCTATCTGGAGGGGATCGGGGTGGACGGGATGCTGGTCTCCCCGGGGTTCAGCTTCGTGCACAACACCGACGATATCTTCCTAACACGCGAGCAGATTCAAAAACGGTTCGGATTTATATACGAACTCTCCAAGAAACATAGACTCCTTAACACACCCCTTTATCTGAAGTTCTTGACCGGCCAGAAGGAGCTCAAATGCACCCCCTGGGGAAATCCCACCCGAAACACCCTCGGCTGGAAGAGCCCCTGCTATATGATAACCGACAAACACTATCCTACCTACAAGGAGCTTATGGAAAACACAGACTGGGAGTATTACCGCTCCGGCAAGGACCCCAGGTGTAAGAACTGCATGATGCACTGCGGCTTTGAGGCAAGCGTCATAACTGAAGGCGTTAAAAGCATTTCCGATATGCTTGAGATGGCCAAGTGGAGTTTCGGCTAACCCGTATTTAAGAAGAAGCATTTGCTGCGTCGCTGCAATTGAAGGGATATAAAGACTAACCCACCTCTTCCTTTCGCCTCAGGTTCCTGTAGCGGCTCATGGCCATCAGTGGGAAATAATTGCGATAAAGATGATACTCCAGATAGAAAAACCTGGGAAAGCCCGTGGCGTTCCATTCGCCCTCATCCCAGGAGCCGTCATTCTTTTGAATATTGATTAGATAATTTATACCTCTCTCTACCTCAGGGCATTCGGCCTCGCCGGCAGCAAGGAGTCCCATTATAGCCCAGGCGGTCTGTGACGGCGTAGCAGGCCCCTTACCCTTAAAAGAAGGGTCATGATAACTCGTACACCTCTCACCCCAGCCGCCGCCCGGCAACTGTACGCTCTTAAGCCAGGCTGCTGCCCTCTTGACATAGTCCTTTTCCATATCCTCACCCACGGAGGCAAGCCCCGACAACGCGGACCAGGTGCCGTATATATAGTTGTTTCCCCAGCGGCCAAACCAGGAGCCGTCTTTCTCCTGCTCCTTCTTGAGAAACGCCACCGCCCTGGCCACGGCCCTATGGTTCACGTCGAAACCCACCCTTCCAAACCAGTCCAGGCACCTGCCCGTAACGTCGCTGGTAGAGGGGTCGAGGATTGCGCCAAAATCTGCAAATGGGATATGATTCAGGAACCGCCTGTTATTATCCTTGTCAAAGGACCCCCATCCACCGTCACCACACTGCATACCAAGCAGCCACTTTGTGCCCCTCAGAAGCGCAGCCTCCTTCCCCACACCCGCCACCAGCGCAATGCGCTGTAAGGCCATTAACACCACGGCAGAGTCATCCGTGTCGGGGAACCACTCGCAGGCGTACTCAAAATACCAGCCGCTGGGCTCCACGTTAGGATTTTTTATGCGCCAGTCGCCGTAGTTACGCACCTCCTTACCGAGAAGCCATCTGCCCGCCTTGACAAATCGGGGGTCGTTCATCGACAGGCCGGAGTCATGCAGCGCTATAGTTGCCCAGCCGGTATCCCAAACAGGTGACATGCATGGTTGCATGCGGAGGCTGTCCTGCTCTTCTATTTTAAGCAGCTGCACCTCACGAAGCTGTCTCTTTATCTCAGGGTGGTCGTTGGGATAACCCAGGGCCTTAAGGGCAAATATGGTATTTATGATACCCGGCCATATGGCGCCCAGTCCTGCCGACTTTTCCTGCCGCGACAGAATCCAGCGAGTCGCCTTCTTAACGGCAATCTCCCGGATAAAACGGATAGGGCGCCTCTGGTAGCGCTTGAAGAGGTGGTCTATGTTTATAAAAAAATTGTACCAGGTAAGGGCAGGCCGTTCCCAAACTATGCTGTCTTTAGAAGTCTCTCTGGGTTTGACGTACAGCTCATTTATGTTGAAACCGACATCCACGGTGTAGTTCCGGGCCTGAACGATCGCCAGAGGGACAACAATGCACCTGGACCAGTAGGACATCTCGTAGATACTAAACGGGAAGACAGTGGGAAGGAGCATTATCTCTACCGGCGTGGCAGGTGCCCACTTGGGGTCAAGCTGTCTAAAGATAGACAGATATATCTTCATGAAGGCATTACACTCCATGATCCCCCCAAGGCCAAGAATACATTCCCTGGCCTTTTGCATAAACGGCTCGTCCTTAGAACAGCCCGCAAGCCTGAGAGCAAAGTATGCCTTTACGGAGGTGCTTACCTCGTTCGGACCGTTGGCATAGAGGTTCCATCCGCCTTCGGGAAGCTGTTTGCTGAGGATATAGTTGGCCGCCTTCCTCTGCTGCTCGGCATCAACCTCTCCACCCGAGGCCGCCAGGAAGTGCATCAGCAGGATGTAATCTGATGTGAGGGTAGTATCCGCCTCCAGTTCACCGACCCAGTGTCCATCCGGCTTCTGTATGCCCAACAAGAAATCTCGTGCCCTCCGGATGGCAACTTCCAAATCCGATGCAGGTGTCTCAGGAAGGAAATCCTTAGGGGCGTTATAGGCGAATCTATCCAGAACGGCCTGTGGGATGGTGCCGGTCGCATTTATCGCCTGCCAGCGCATGGTAATTCTATCAAGGAATCCAGGAATCAAGTCGTCCATGCCGGAGTAGTATAAAAAACAGCTGAAGAAAAATCAAGACTGGAGACTAATAGACCTGTGTAAAAGCGGATTCAATACCCAATGTCAACTGTGTCAATGGAAAATTCACCAGTGGCTAGTCGCTGGGCTCCATAAAGAATCGTTTTTCAGAGGTCTCAATATATGTCATTCCGCACTCGATGCGAAATCCAGACTCCTGCTTTCGCAGGAATGACAGACCGGATAGAAATTGCAGGTGCGTCCGCTCCCGTAGGGATAACAATTTGGGGGTTTCAGAAGTCCTCAGTGTCACCAACTCCCTATAGGGTATATAAACTTCTAGTCTGCAAAGGCACGGACGGCATCCATCGTCATCCATATCTTCATCACCAAAATGATGATCAATGTGACATAGAAAGCTACGTCGGCCACGCCTATAAATTCCGTAGCCGTCAATATCACTACCACTAAGAAGCAGGCGATAGAAACACCAAGGGCGGTACTTGCCCCCGCCCTGTAGTATGGAAAAGGCCACAAAAACAACAGATTGGCCAGCCCCGGAAAAGGGGTAAGCCAGGTCACAAGAAGCATTATCAGAAATTTTCCGAATCCAACGCCAGTCCTACTTCCCATTCAGTGCCTCCAGTCTTTGAGAACGGTTTTTCTATAATCGTAGCTGCCCGATTTATCGGGC
>MHZB01000089.1 GCA_001828605.1 Planctomycetes bacterium RIFCSPLOWO2_12_FULL_50_35
TGGCTGCCAGCAGTACGTTGAGCGTCCTCAAGTTTGGGAAAAAGCCCGCAGAATATCGTACTGCAATAATTGAGAGGGGCGATATTACGTCAATAGTCATGGCCAGCGGCACCCTCCATCCCCTTCTCACCGTGCAGGTGGGTAGTGAGGTCTCGGGCACCATAAAGGCGCTTTACGCCGATGAAGATTCAGAGGTCACGCAGGGCCAGCTAATCGCCAAGATAGACCCGGCCCCCTTCATAAACAGGGTAAACGAGGCGAAGGCTAATCTGAAGATGGCTGGGGCGAAGGTTACGAGTGCGTCGGCTGAGGTAGTCGGGGCAGAGGTTCAGGTAAAGGATACCAAAAGGACTTACGACCGCTTCGAGGCCCTGGTAAAGGACGGCGTGGTTACACAGGAAGACAGGGACGTGACCCTTACCAAGTACGAGACGGCCCTGGCAGAACTTGATGCTGCAAAGGCGCGGTATGAACTTGCGCTGGGAGAGTTAGAACAGGTAAAGGCCGCACTGGAGACGACTGAGCTTGACCTGAGTTATACTGACATCTTTTCGCCCGTAAACGGCACGGTGCTCACCAGGGTAGTCGACGTGGGCCAAACTGTCTCCGCAAGGATGCAGACCCCCATTCTTTTTACAATAGCGCAAGACCTTAGAGAGATGGAGGCTTACCTGGACGTGAACGAGGCGGATATAGGCAGGCTGACCGTAGGTCAGCCTGCTACGTTTTACGTAAACGCCTACCCGGGCCAGACCTTCGGTGCCGAGGTCGCGGGCATAAGAAGCTCTCCAAAAGTAACACAGAATGTTGTAACATATGAGGTGGTTATTGGCGTAGATAATAACGCCCTAAAACTAAAGCCGGGTATGACCGCAAACGCCACTGTTATAGTGGCGGAGGCAAAGGATGTCATAAAGATACCCAACGCTGCGCTGCGTTTCAGGCCGCCGTTACCTGAAAAAGATAGCCGGGAAAAACCAGGGGCTACACCGAAGCGCAACAATAAAAACGAAGGAAACGTTGTCTACGTGCTGGTCAAGAATGGGAAGATAAAATCCATACCTGTAGAGATAGGTGTTTCGGACAACAGTTTTACCGAGCTTGTTAAAGGCGACCTGAAGGTAGGCGAACTTGTGGCAGTAGGTCTGTCGTCAAAGGGCAAATCCTTTGACATGCCAAGCAGGAGGTTATTGTAATGCGCGGTAAGGATTTAATAGTGCTGGAGAACGTAACCAAGGTATATCGCATGGGAGAGGTGGAGACACACGCCCTTAGTAACGTTTCTCTGAGAATTGCCTCCGGCGAGTCCCTGGCTGCCATGGGCCCCTCCGGCGCCGGGAAGTCCACCTTCATGAACATACTGGGGTGTCTTGACCGTCCGACCAACGGTATATATCTGCTTGAAGGGCGAGAGGTCTCCCGATTGAGCCGGGACGAATTGGCGGACATAAGGAACAACAAGATAGGGTTTGTGTTTCAGAATTTTAACCTCCTGCCGAGGGTAACGGCTCTGGGAAATGTAGAACTGCCTCTCTTGTATAAAGGCGTTTCCCACAAGATAAGAAAGAAGAGGGCCGAAGAGGTGCTGTCTTCCGTTGGGTTAAAGGGCAAGGAACTCCACACACCCGGCCGCCTTTCCGGTGGAGAGCAGCAGCGCGTTGCAATAGCGCGGGCCATCATAAATAACCCTTCGCTGATCTTGGCGGATGAACCTACCGGCAATCTGGACAGCAAGAGCGCCGCCGGCATTATGGGCATCTTCGTGGAACTCAACAAGCAAGGAATAACCGTCATCCTCGTCACCCATGAGACGGACATAGCGGCGTATGCCCGAAGAAAGATTGTGTTTAAGGACGGCCGTATAGTCGAGGACACCGCGCGCGCCCGTATTGGGGTTTTAGGGGGAGGGGCCAAGTTATGAGGCTTCTTCTGGAGATATTCCGCACTGCACTGGGCACGCTGAGGCAGAACAAGATGCGTTCCGCCCTGACCATGCTGGGTGTGACTATAGGAGTAGGCTCGGTAATCACCATGGTAAGCCTCGGTATGGGTGCAAGGGTTCAGGTAAAGGAACAGATAGAGGGACTCGGCACCAATATGCTGTTTGTCTTTTCGGGGACTACCACCTCGGGGGGAGCGAGGACCGGAACCGGCAGTGCCTTTACCCTTACGGTTGACGATGCCCATGCCATTGCCAGAGAGTGTCCCGACGTGGCGATGACCTCCTACGGCAAGCGGGAGACAAATCAGGTCATATTCGGCAACCAGAACTGGAATACGGTTGTCTCAGGGGTAACGCCGGAATATCAGTTAATCAGAAACTGGCCGATGAAAGAGGGTACATTCTTTGACGAGAGGGATATGGAGAGGGCGGCCACCGTTTGTGTACTTGGCTCCAAGGTCGCCGAAAACCTTTTCGTGAGGGGTGAAGACCCATTGGGAGAGACCATAATCATAAAAAATGTGCCGTTCAGGGTTATTGGGATTATGAGCCCAAGGGGTGCCATTGCCGGTGGCGGGGGCGGGGACCAGGACGATCAAATATTCATACCGTATACAACTGCAGAGTGGAAGATAATCGGCTCTGTGCTGCCCGGATACGTTGGCATCATATACGCCTCGGCAGTAAATTCCGAGTCTATCGGAGATGCCGAAGAGCAGATAAAGACGTTACTCAGACAGCGGCATAATATCCAGCATGACCAGCCGGATGATTTTGTTATAATGAACCTCCTCGATATAGCGGCCATGAGGGAACAGATGGGTACAATTTTGACCTACCTCCTGGGCAGTATCGCATCAGTGTCTCTGATAGTGGGCGGGATAGGCATTATGAACATAATGCTTGTTTCCGTAACGGAGAGGACGAGGGAGATAGGGATACGCATGGCGGTCGGTGCAAAGCAGCGCGATATTATGGTGCAATTTTTGGTGGAGTCCGTGGTCCTAAGTTGCATAGGAGGCGTCATCGGCCTGTGTATCGGTGTGATAAGTACGGAGGTTGTATCCCTGGTAGGGCGTTGGCCCGTGTTTATTTCACCACTGGTTGTGTTGATAGCGTTCAGTTTTGCAGTTATAGTGGGTATTGTCTTTGGACTCTATCCGGCAAACAAGGCCTCAAAACTCAATCCCATAGAGGCCCTCAGGTATGAATGAAACCTCCGGAGAACTCCGCGTCTTTGCCTTGGGCGGGTTATTCTGCATGGAAACGACCCACTGGGTCGCCCCTCGCCGGCTGTCCTTAGCGAGGGAACGCTTATATAAAGTCGAGGGTTTTGCCACATGCACGTAAAGATTGCTGATGACGTTTACTGGGTCGGTGCAATAGACTGGAACCTGAGAATTTATCATAATACGTACTCCACCCATCACGGCACCTCCTACAATTCCTATCTAATTGTGGATGACAAGGTCGCTCTTGTGGACGCAGTATACGCCCCCTTTAGTGAAGAGTTGATTGAGCACATAAGTGAAATTATTCCACCTGAACGGATAAGTTATGTAGTCGTTAATCATTCAGAGCCGGATCATTCTGGCGCCTTGCCTGCACTAATGAAACGTGTGCCAAAGGCAAAGATATTGTGTACAGACAAGTGCAAGGGTTACCTTGAAAAACTCTATTACCCCAACTGGGAATTTACCACTGTAAAGACGGGTGACGAGGTAAGACTTGGCAGAAAGACGCTGAGCTTTATCGAGGCCCCCATGATGCACTGGCCGGACAGCATGTTTACGTACGTTAAAGAAGACTCTCTGCTTCTGTCAAACGACGCCTTCGGCCAGCATATGGCATCTTCCCAGAGGTTCGTGGACGAGGTGGACGAGGGTATAGTATGGGAAGAGGTGGCTAAATATTTTGCAAACACGCTGTATCCTTTCACGGCGCTTATAAAAAGAAAACTTGACGAGATAAAGGACTCAGGGATTCCTATCAAGATGATTGCGCCCAGCCACGGCGTCATCTGGCGGAAAGACCCGCACAGGGTGATAGATAAATACATGTACTGGGCCGATGGAATGGCAGAGAAAAAGGTGCTGGTGGCCTATGACACCATGTGGGAGAACACGGCGGCTATGGCAAGGGCGATAGCCGACGGCATCCAGGCGGCTGGCGTAGATGTGAAGGCCTGCCGGCTGTCCGCCTCCGACTTGAGCGATGTGCACAAGGACGTCCTTGAGTCGAAAGGCTTGATAGTGGGTTCGTCTACGGTAAATAATACCGTTCTTCCGGCAGTGGCCCCGTTCCTGGAGGAGTTGAAGGGTCTGAGGCCAAAAAATAAGCTGGCCTGCGCCTTTGGCTCCCATGGCTGGGGAGGTGGCGCCGTCAAGGTGATAGAGAAGGCCCTGCAGCAGGCCGGCATAGATGTAATCCAGCCAGGGCTTATGGCCAGACACAGCCCCGACCGGGATGAGCTCAAGAAGTGTTTTGAATTCGGCAAGAGGTTTGCCGAGGCAGTTAAACAAGATGAGGCCCCTGCAAAACCAAGCGCAAGTGTCATTCTGGGGGAGTAAAGCGACTGAAGAATCTAGACTCTCTTCGCTAAAGCTCAGAGTGACAGTAGCAGGATGCGTCTAGACGCACCCTACACGCCTGAAGACTATAATTTGGTCGAGCAAGCTCGACCATTACGGTCCCTACATACCTACAATATTTAAACGCAGCGGCCTTACAGGTAGGGCATCCGCCTCAGGCGGATCGTGCCCCTACGGCCTAGGCGGCTGATGTAGCGTTGGAGCTTGCTCTCCGCCTGAGGCGGATTTAACGTGGCAGTTGTGCCAGAGGCAGGTCATTCTGAGGAGTAGGGGCGGGGTTACCCCGCCCCTACAGCATTTTTCGCTTCGCCCTCGGCCTGAGCTCGGGCCGAAGGCTCAGAATGACAAACGATGTTGAGACAATTTTCTCGGAGGCCCAATGTTATTATGCCGAAGACTAAATGGAAGGATGTTTGCATCAAGGTGAAGGCGTATTCCGGATACAAGGCGGAAGAGAGGCCGCTTGCCTTTACCCTGCGGGATAAAGAGTACAAGATAGAGGAGATACTGGAGACGTATGCTGAAGAAAGGGAGGGGAGACGGTTAACGTCTTTTCGCGTGCGTACCCACGAGGGGGTATTTAAAATATATTATTGTGGAGAAGAGGGGAGATGGTATTGGGAACGTTGAATTGTCATGAAGAGATATGTTGTGAAACTTGACGTAAGGGCAATGGGGATAGCCTTAGGGGTTGTGTGGTCTTTTGGTGTGATACTCACGGGGCTGCTGGCCGCCTATACGGGATTGGGAAAGGCATTCGTGGATATTATGGGTTCTTGTTACATTGGCTACACACCTACCCTGACGGGTAGTCTGATAGGTGGGACCTGGGCGTTCGTGGACGGCGGCATTACCGGCGCATTAATTGCGTTTATTTATAACAAGTTCGCATCCGGATAAACGGACATTGGGATTTATGAAGAACGTCCGAATGTCATCCTGAGCTGCGGGAGGCTGTGCCGGAGGGCACAGAAGCCATTTTACAGAGACCTCATTTTGTTCTGTCAGGCAAAAACACACTG
The DNA here is from genome assembly GCA_001828605.1 of Planctomycetes bacterium RIFCSPLOWO2_12_FULL_50_35. Lineage (GTDB taxonomy): Bacteria > Planctomycetota > Brocadiia > Brocadiales > Bathyanammoxibiaceae > 2-02-FULL-50-16-A. Next base: position 5,556 of record MHZB01000089.1, read on the forward strand.
GCAATTCTGCGTCTTCATGTTAAAATACTCGCGTTGTCCCACCAAGCGCTGTTGATATTTGGGTATGAAGTCTTTCTGACGGTTTCATAAGAGGAGCAAATACCGTATGGAGCAACTTGTTATCCAAATAAATGCAAAAAGCGGTTTGACCGAACCCAGGCGGAGCTTCTTAGAAATAAACATCCTTTCTAATTCTGTGCTCCCTATATCTTTCGAGGAAGGCAGGGGGTTTGATGCAAACACCGTCGGCCTGGGTCTGGGAATATTCTGGGGGTCGTTGCTGATGTTCTTAGGTGTGATAGCGATGGTAACGGGGTTGGGTGCTGGTTTGGTAGAAGCGCTCAGCCATATACACGTGGGATACGGGCCGACAGTATTCGGTGTTTTTATGGGTGGTATAAGCGGCATGGTATATGGCTTTATCTTCGGGGCTATTATTTTCAGGGCCTACAACGTAATATTTGCCAGAGGTTGAGGTCACCGACTTAAGCGGCAAGCTTGATAAGTCTAAGCCCAGTCAGGAACACCCAGAGGAGGAATGTAAACAGTACAATTGCGGATAGGGAGTATACAGGGAAGAACATCTTTGTAAAGACGTTTACAATCCAGAGTACACCGACCAACATGCCCAGCCAGCCGAGATAGTCTGGAAATCCGGGCGTGCTGAGCATTGCGAGGCCTCCCAGGCCGACCCAACCGACCAGTCATGTAGAGCCGAATAGACAGAACAGCCCCTGCCCGTACGCCTCTTGTGTCTTGTATATTACGCCCACGACACCCCTTATTTCTTCACTGCTCGCACCGCCGTATAGACTTGCAAGCGTCGGGGTTATGGTGGCATGACGCAGTGGACCAAGTGTGCCCAGGATGATTGCGATGAATCCAAAAAAGAGTGCGATTATGGCATACGCCTGTGCGTCTTTCCAGAGGGCCTGAACCAATGCAGGAAATGTCGGTATGAGTGAAAAGGAAAGTATAATGGCAGACCACCAGAAGAACTGCCACTCCGTCGGGTGTGTGCCGACCTCTTTGAGGACGGCCTCTGCGTCTTGCCTCTCTACCATGGGCCAGCGCCAGGCCAGATACGCATAGAAAAAGCCGGTAGAAACGGCATAAATTATGGCGCCATATCCACCTATCTTTAGGAGCTTTGGGTCCATGACGGATGGCCAGATTGATCGGGCTGAACAAGAAATGCTGACCTTAGCGTGTTTCTTTATGCCGAGGCCGTTTCCAGCATCTTTTCTTTTAGGGATTCTACTACTTCGTCAATGAGACCGTAATTCCTCGCCTCATCGGACGACATATAGAAGTCTCTGTCAACGTCGCGTTCTACCCGCTCGAGAGGCTGCCCTGTGTGTTTGCACAGTATGTCATTGAGATTCTTCTTAAGGCGGAGAATCTCCTCTGCCTGGATGCCTATGTCGGTTGCAGTACCCTTCATACCGCCCCAGGGCTGATGCAGCATAATCCTTGTGTGGGGCAGACCGAATCTCTTCCCCTTTGTGCCGGCGGCAAGCAGGATGGCGGCCATGCTGAAGGCCTGGCCTATGCAGTATGTAGCCACGTCGCACTGCACAAACTGCATGGTATCATATATGGCCAGCCCGGCCGTGATGGAACCACCCGGAGAATTTATGTACAGGTTAATATCCTGACTCTTATTCTCATTTTGGAGGAAAAGCATCTGGGCGATGACCAGATTCGACACGGTATCGTCAACGGGTGTTCCTATAAATACTATGCGGTCTTTTAAGAGTCGAGAGAATATGTCGTAGTGTCTCTCGCCGTAGCCGGTCTTTTCTATCACATATGGCACGTAAAGCTGCGACCTGGGGCTGTTTTCACTTTGCACACCGTAAAAATCTTTAGGGCTCATTTGAAACTCCTTTTAACCTAACCCTTCTGTTTCTCTTTTACACTCTCCCTGTTCTCAACCTCTTGCTTTTCTTCTGCCTTTTCATCTTCTATTTCAGCCTCTTTCAGGATGAGGTCCATTACCTTGGATTCCTTCATCTGGTATCTCAGTGAAGATAGAGACCCGTATTTATCTAATTCGCGTCGCATTTTTATCGTGGTTGTCTGATAGACGAGGGCCATTTCTTGAATCCTCTTCTCTACCTCCTGTTCGGTAACGTATATTTTCTCTTTATCGGCGATATTGTCCATGACAAGAGACAGTTTGAGGTCTCTTACTACCATTTCGTGGGAGGTGTTCTTCAGTTTCTCCGCCTCTTTTTCCAACTCCTCCATAGGGATTCCCCTCTGCAGCATCTCCATCTTGTATCTATACAGCCTCTCGCCTGTCTGCTCCTCAACCAGGTCTTTAGGCAGCTCGAAGCCCGCCATGTTTACGAGCTTCTGGTACACCTGGGCCCGCAGGTCTTCCTCCACCCACCGCTTTTTGTCTATTTCAAGCCTCTTTTGTACGTTCTTTCGCAGTTCGTCTAGAGATGGGGCACCAAACTGTTTTGCAAGCTCATCGTTTATTTCCGGCGCCTTGGGTCTCTTTATCTCTCTTACAATTATCTCGAGGGAGGCCTCTTTATTCCGGTATTCGGGGAGGCGGAATTTGGCGCCGAGATTTGCCTTCGCCTCTCGTTTCTCTCCGGGCTTGGCTCCCTTAAGCGCAACCAACAATTCTGGCGCAGGAATATCGGCCAGCATCCCGCCGGAAACCCACACCACAACCTCATCATCCTGATGTACAACCTTACTGTCTACCAGCACCTTGTAGTCACAAATAACCTGGTCTCCCCCCTGCACTTCGCTGGTTTCTTCCGTTACCAGGTGCACCTTGCTGAGACTCAGGTTCTTCATGGCCGATTCTGTCTCTTCTTTGGTCACTGCGGTGGACCTTCTCTGGAGCTTCATGCCCTTGTAATCCTTGGCTTCAAAGGCGGGCTTGACCTCCAGCGTAACGGTAAATTTTAGGGAGTCTTTCGGATCGAATTTTATCTCCCCAAGTTCGGGAGAGCCCAGAGGCTCAAGCTGATTTCGGTTTACGGCCTCCTGGTATGCATCCCATATGAGAGACTTCTTGACCTCTTCTTCTATTTGTTCGCCGAAATGACGCTCGAGTACACTCCTGGGCACCCTGCCCTTACGAAAGCCGGGTACGTTAGCCGTGGAGCCCACCTCCTGCAGGCGTTTTTCTAGTGCCCCCTTAATCTTCTCCCCAGGCACTTCTATTGCCACCCGTTTTTTACAGGGGCCAACGTCCTCAACTGCTATACTAAAGCCTTCGGTTTCCTTTTCCACAATTATCCCCAAGTAAACATATGGAGCGGGTGATGGGGGTCGAACCCACGACATTCACGTTGGCAACGTGACGCTCTACCACTGAGCTACACCCGCTTGTTCTCTGGCTCCTAAAATAGAGTTCTGTAACAGCTACGTTCAGGCCAGTCTTCTGTGTCCTGGCATTATCTAACGCAACCTCCGTGGTGCGAGAGGGGGGACTCGAACCCCCATGGGAGTTACCCACTAGATCCTAAATCTAGCGCGTCTACCAGTTCCGCCACCCTCGCTGTGGAAAGCTAGGGTTAATTATCACGGTGTCGCAACTTCCAGCTCTTTTATCAGTTCAGGCTATCGCCTGTCTTTGCGAGTTCTAAAGAAAGATAAGCGACAGGTTAACGACGGGCCTGCCGCCAGAAGAAGAATATGGTACGCCCTAGAGGATTCGAACCTCCGACCCAGTGATTAAGAGTCACTTGCTCTACCAGCTGAGCTAAGGGCGCATAAATTATATTTCTATAACACCCTCTCAGGTGAGAAAAAGGTGCCGGTTTGCTTCACGTTTTCCTCACCCGTAATGTAGTGGCGTGTAGTAAGTTCTTATTTTATATAAGCGCGCCCGGCAGGACTCGAACCTGCAACCGTTGGATTCGAAGTCCACCACTCTGTCCGGTTGAGCTACGGGCGCTTTCTTCAAAAGCGTCTAACCCGTATTCTAAAACTCTGAGAATAAGGAGTACTCCTTTTTATACAATCAACCCACACGTATGTCAAGAACAATGCCCTTCTCAAGGCAGACGTACGGTCACTGACGATAACACCTGCCCACCGTACGGTGCCGCGGGTATATCCGCCTCTTACTATAACACTTGGATGGGCATTCCCTGTCTGTGCACGTCTTTTGAGGATGTCGCAATGTACTTTTCGATACAACTTCATGTGTGAGTGCGGACACCGAGCCAATCAATGGAAGAAAACATTATTTAAGGGGAGTTATGGCATTCGCATTGCAATATCAATTAAGGATATGTAAAATATTCGAGTGTGTCTATTACACGGGGCAGTAAACAAATGTGAGAGTCGCAGAATTATCATAATATTAAGTTAATGCTTGACTTACGAATAAGGTAAGGTTATGGCCAAAACTCTTGGCGGATGTCTCCGTACGATTCGCCTCAGTAAGCCATTTAGCTCTACAGTTTTTGTAGATTAGCAACAAAATTTGTAGGAGATATAAGGCAGTTGGAAATCGGTACATATAAGCTAGGAAGACACGGCATCTTATAAATGGCTTGGTTATGGAGGATATGAGTGAAACTATGTGTGGCGAGCACTAGAATCAAAGTAGAGGCTGGCCAACCAGTTAATAGTGAAGGGTTGTCATGAAACACGGCGTTACCCAAAAATCTGGTTTTACCCTGTTAGAGACTATTGTAGTCCTGGCTATTATAGGCATTCTCGGCGCCGCAATAACTCCACTTATATTGACGTCTCTCCACAGTAGGAGAGAAGGTGGCACCGTTGTTGAACTTAAGGAACTCAAAAAGGGGATCGTGGGCGACCCCGAGATAGTGACGAAGGAGGTAAGAACCAATTTTGGATATATTGGGGATATGGGAAGTCTGCCTACCAAGATAGAAGACCTGTACCAGAAGGGCACTCAGCCGGCCTATACGTATGACGCCACAAAAAAGACCGGTGCCGGCTGGAAAGGCCCTTACATAGACCAGTCGCTGGTGGAAAACCTGGCCAGCCTGAAACTGGATGTCTATGGAAACGAATATACATATGACACAACAGAGTTTACCGATGCTACTGTTGGCACGACCGTATCGGCAAAGATTGTCAGTAAGGGAGCAACCGGTGTAACTGGCGGAGGCGATGATTTAAGTATGTACGTTTATAAACCTGAAGTATTTTCCACAGTAGTCGGCCTTGTGGTAGACGAACAGGATAAGAGAGTGCCTGCGGTAACAGTAAAGATGAATTATCCCTCTAACGGCACACTGACTACGGCAACAACCACTACAGATTCAGGCGGCCTATATCAGTTCACCAATGTCCCCTACGGTAACCGCAGTATAACCGTTGAACCCAGGCTTGGTTATGCTGCTGATAGCGCTACAGTTTCTGGATCTCAGAATGAAAACGTTTCTTTTAGGATAACAAATTTCTCTCCCAATAACATCGCTATAACCTCTTTTAGGGCAGATTATACCGTAACACCTACCGCATTTTATAGGAGATTGATAATAGGTGGGACAGTGGTCTATGACAACGCAAGCTCATTTCTTGCAAGCGGTCAAACGGTAACGTTCTCGGCCATAACCATCCCAGGTAGCGGTGCAGCCACCACGGGTAAGGCTTTTCCAATCCGTGTACAGTCGCCTTTGACGCAGGTGGAAAACCTTAATATTGCGCAGGTTGCAAGCAAGGGAGGGACCATAGTAATAAGCATGGAAATCTTTAAGGACCAACAGAATGGGACTGGAAATTTTGTTGGCGTGACGGGTGTGACGTTTGAAATAACCTTTAGTGACGGCTCTAAGCTATTATTCTCGAAGACGTGAAAGATATCGGCAATGTAAACGAATGCAACAACGTGGTTGGACACCTCAAATGGTGTCTCAATACGATACCTTAAAGAAACAAGCTACTTATGAGACACTCAGGAAACGGGTTTACACTTATTGACATCGTAATAGTCCTTGCGGTATTCGGGGTATTACTTGGTACTATGATTCCTTTCACCATACAGATGGTGCATAAGACGCGAGAGTTACAGACCCTTGATGAACTTGAAAAGCTAAGAGCAGCAATAATTGGGGACCCGGTTACGGTCCTCAACGAGTCAAGGACGCAGTTAGGATATGTAGGGGATATGGGCAATCTGCCATCAAGTCTGGAGGACTTATACAAGAAGGGCTCTCAGCCGGCCTACACCTTTAACACCACAAAAAAGACGGGTGCCGGCTGGAATGGGCCATATATCTCTCCAGAGATAGTGGAACACCTTGAAACTCTTAAGACAGATGCCTTTGGAAACGACTACGATTACACTACAACACCATTCACCGATTCCACTACAGGCGCGACGGTAGCGGGAAGGATAAGGAGTAAGGGCAGGGACGGCACATCTGACACGTCAGACGACCTGAGCCTTAGTTTCTTTGACAGTCAGATAAAATCAAGAATCGTTGGCCAAATAAAGGATGAAGTAGGAGAAGGCGTGGGAGGTGCTGTAGTTACCATAAATTACCCGTCAAACGGGGTGCTTACCTCGACGACTACAACGAGCGACCGTTTTGGTTTTTATACCCTTGATGACATTACATATGGCAATAGAAGTATTACAATTGAACCCAAGCTCGTTGTTGTCGCAGGCAGCGCTGATGTAACCGGTGCAAATAACAATGAAATAGTATTCTCGGTGGTAAATTTCTCAAATACTAATATAGGCATAACCTCATACAAAGCGGTATATTTCTCGGCCCCCGCCGCCTACTACAAGACACTAATAATAGGGGGTGTTACGGTTCATGATAGCGACTCTAACAAACTGGGAAGCGGGGAAACCGCGACCTTTTCCGCAATAACTATAGCCGGCGGCACCGGGGTTTCGGACACTCTGCCGACACTAATTCAGTCACCTGTGACCACAGCGGGCGATATAATACCCATTGGTCAATTGGGCAGGGGTCAAACTAAGCAGATTAAAATGTTAAACTTTAGGGATTCACCAACAGGTGGCGGACAAGCTGTATCTATGAGTGGGGTGCCTATGGAAATCACGTTTAGTGACGGGTCAATTGTCAGGTTTATACCGTTTTGATGTGTGGTTGTTGCGGCGTTCGATCTCTATAATGGACGCCTCACATTTGGGGTGGCCCGGGGCTTCAGCCCTGGGCACAGGCCGCAGGTCTAAAGACCTGCGGCACCCTCTTTACGTTTCCGCATCGGACGCAGTAGTGGCAGAGCTTGCTCTGCAAACAAAAATCGTCTGGTGCGGAGACCGTTCGGCTGGTAGGGTACACACCCCTTTCTCCCCTCTTAAAAGAGGGGATGGGGGTGTGTACCCGCCCTGGGCAGACACGCAGGTCTGCCTCTACGAAGCATGACTCTTTTGCAGATTTCTTAATTATGAGACCTCTGCAAAAGTATCAAAATTGAGGGTGTAAATGTAGCCGCACCCTTTATGGGTGCACCTCCCCTCTATCAAGAGGGGTAGGGGGTGTGTTAAAACGCAGGCTAGCCCCGTACCGGAATGGTACGGGGCTAAAGCCTGCGGCTACCCTTAAATTGATGATTAGACTACTTTTTCAGAACTCTCTCATGAGATATATGAATAAAAAAAGCGGTTTTACACTCTTGGAGACAATCGTGGTCCTGGGCATCATAGCGATACTGGCGGCGATTATAACGCCGCTTACCGTACAAACGGTAGGTGCCCGCCGGGAGACTGCTGCCAGGGAGGAGCTTGAGGTCTTGAAGGAGGCCATCATAGGCAAGGCGAGGTCCACTGAACATGGTGCGGAATTTACCTTTGGTTTTGTGGGGGATATAGGCAATGTGCCGGACAGCCTCGATAGACTGAAGACAATCGGCAGCCTGCCGGCGTATTCGTTCGACACAACCAAAGACATGGGCGCCGGGTGGAGAGGGCCATATATCATGGAGAAACACGGCGGGGATTTTAAGAAGGACCCGTGGGGCGCTGATTACTCCTACTCCACTACTCCCGGAACAAACACCGATCTTGGCGTTCAATATCTGGCCAAGATTACCAGTACGGGCCCTGACCTCACCACAGGTACTGATGACGACCTGAGTGTAGAGATATTGGAGCCGGAGGTGCGTGCTAACGTATTTGGATATGTCAAGAATACGGTAGGTGATGGGGTTCCGGCTGTTGCAGCAGTCATAAATTATCCATCAAATGGCACTCTGACCACTGCGTCTAACACAACAGATGGAGACGGACTTTATCAGTTCTCGAACATCCCCACGGGAAGCCGTACTATTACCATAGACCCTAAGCTGCTTTATAAGTCCGATACGGCCAAGACGTTGACAACCAATAGCGATGATGTGCAATTTAAGATAGAGAATTTTTCTGAAAACGACATAGTTGTATCGTCCATAAAGGCAGATTACGCAGTGAGTCCTGCCGCCTATTACGAAAACGTAGTAATAAACGGTCTGACTGTCTTTACATACAGCACAAACAGAGCGGGAAACGGTACCACCGTTACCTTTGCCCCTCTCACGGTATCGAAAAGTACCATATCCAAGAAACCATTTCTTGCGCGCATTCAGACAGGCAGAGTAGAGCCGCAAGACATTGTTGTGGGAAGGCTTACTGTGGGTGGCAGCCTAACAATAGAACTGCGGAATTTTTTTGATGCTGTGTCTGGCAATGCTAATCCAGTAAACATGAATGGTGTACCATTTACCATAACCTTTAGCAACGGTTCTGTAGTGAAATTTATACCGGTTAAATAGAATTAAATTAAAGAAAGGGTGCGGCGTCCGATCGGTTCGGCTGAGGCTTCGACAGGCTCAGCCCCTGAGTTCATCGAAGGGCTCGCCGTCGAAGCCTCCGCATCGGACGCCTCACATTTGGGGTGGCCCAGGGCTTCAGCCCTGGGCACAGACCGCAGGTCTAAAGACCTGCGGCACCCTCTTTACGTTTCTGTATCGGACGTAGAGAGAAATTGTGTAGTGGCAGAGTAGGGGCAGGTCTTGCGCCTGCCCTGTTTGGGCGACCGCAAGAGTCGCCCCTACGAATGGTCGAGCAAGCTCGACCGCTACAAGTCGGGAAAATAGTAGAAAACGTCTGGTGCGGAGACCAGATGCTACAGAGACACTAAGAGAATAAAAATGTCTAAAGATAGCCTGAAAAAATGGTTCTACCAGGTTACTAATCACCTGTACCAGGTAAGATTGAGGCTCTGTCCTCAATCTAGAAGTGGGTTTACGTTCCTTACAGTGATAATAGTGCTTGCCATGCTCGGAATTGCATCGGGCGTAGCGGCGATCTTCGGCATACAGCTCTTGGATGTCCGCCGTGAGAGGCAGACTCATGACGCGTTGGATGACATAAAGCAGGCAATCATAGGAAACTCGAGGCTTATCGTTAACGATAGTAGGGCTGATTTCGGCTATGTCGGCAATATGGGTAGCTTGCCTACGACCATTGAAAACCTCTACAAGAAAGGCTCACAGCCGGCATTTACCTTTAGTTCTGCCAAAAAGGTTGGGGCAGGTTGGAAGGGCCCGTATATTGCACCTCTTATTATAGAAAATTTTGACAGCCTTAAAAAAGATGCCTTTGGAAACGACTACGTTTATTCTACTACCCAGTACACGCGCGCGGACGGTGAGGTCGTAGTGGCCAAGATAACCAGTAAAGGCGAAGACGGCACCGAGGGCAATTCGGACGACAGGTTTGTTGAGGTTCTTAAGCGGGAGGTGTTCGGCACCTTAACAGGAACAGTAACCTCGCCGGTCGGAACTGCAGTTGAAAATGCATCGGTAAAACTCAATATACCCGCAAGTGGGGTACTCACCACATTATCCACAACGACAGATGTAAACGGCAACTACTCCTTCTCAAACGCACCCTTTGGAGTTTACAGCGTAGAGGTGGAAGAAACGGTCAGCACGGGCGGCGGTTCAAGCGGCATAAGTTACGTAGCAAACTCTGCTGTAGTAATTGGTGTAAGCAACGATACTCTGCAATTTCAGGTCAGAAATGATGGTGCGAACAACATAACTGTTACCAGTATAAATGTAGCATTTACAGGCGCCTCCAGATTTTATCAAGAAATAGTCTGGGATTCAACCGTGGTGTGGAACTACATCACAAACGGGGGTGGGGTTAGGGGGACCAGTGGAGAGACAAAAACATTATCTGCTGCACAGACTATAGTTGGTACGGCTGGTGGCACTACCGCTTCAAGTACCAAGTTGATACGCATAGAGGAGTCTTCAACTGCAGTTCCTACTGTTATACTGGGCACTGGGGCAGGAACGGGTGGGCAGGTAGTCATTCAAATTAGCAATTTCTATAATCAGCTGACAGGTGGAAGTCTATCGAGCATTAAGAACAAGACATTTACCATAACCTTCAGTGATGGTTCGGTGGTAACTTTCTCTACCTAATGGTCTACTGCGCAAACGATGACCTTCACCGCCGCACCGTAAGCTTCAGGCCGGCCGTATTCACCTAATTGCGGGTGCCGCAGGGCTTCAGCCCTCGACATCCTTCGTTCGCGCAGGACTAAAGTCCTGCGACACCCTAGAGGAAGGAACAAAAGGTAGACGACGAAGCCGGGGAGGTCATGGTTACACCATGACCTCACAATAAAAGCGCATTGGCGGTCAAGGCATGGCCTTGACCTACCCTGCCGCCACGTTTCCGTCTAAAGGCAGATTGGAGTAGGGCGAGGTTACCTCGCCCCTACAACTACTGCAAAAATAGTCCAGTGTCCCTATGTCATTCTGAGCGAACCCCGTACCGAAATGGTTACGGGGCGAAGCATGTAGCGTCCGATCTCCGTATCGGACGCAGAGAGAAATTTTGTAGTGGCAGAGCTTGCTCTGCTAACAAAAAACCGTCTGGTACGGAGACCAGACGCTACATTCTAGATTCTTCGGTCGTTTCACTCCCTCAGAATGATCCACCTTAGGCGGATGCAAGGTTTCTCAAAGGTCTCAAAAAAACGGAGGACAGGCTTTCTACTGAGGACGACGGTAGCTGAGGGCCTTGTGCTATCCGCCGCCTTTTCGAGACCTATCCTCCTGACCTAAACCGTAAAGCATAGAAGGGATACCAAGGATGCACCACATCTTGCGTACACGGTTTCGTGTAAGGCGTGTCACAACAAACTGGCAGATATACACCCCGTTAGGAGTAGATGCCGTAAGATGGTTTGCCCCCTAGTATCAAAGTATGTCCGCCCCCTGTAGTGCAAGACGCCCGGTTATTTCCTACAGCGTCATAATTTGTACCTAAATTCTCAGCTCGATCTTATTAACGCAACATTAAACTGCAATATTCATACCAGGTGAGGGAATGTTATGTATTCTGCATACAATGTCAATGACTTAACTGTAACATGGAAAATTCGTTAATGATTTGTTGCCGGATATAAGCGCGTCTTTTAACGAAGATTGTTATTTGCGCTTGACCAACAAATCCTGTAGCAGAGTCTACAAAATTTGTAGCTTCTGAGATACATCCTTATTTAGGACTATAGGACCACTGTAAAACATACAAAGCTGTCATTGCGAGGAACGTAAGTGCCGAAGCAATCTAGCAAGTGCTTTTCAGTATAAATAGTAGCTGCTCGATTTATCGAGCTTGCAGCGCCCCATAAATGGGGTAGCTACAGACTCAGACTACAGTTTACTCAAGGGATAACGCACTGTAGGGGCACGTTGCAACGTGCCCCCACTTATCGCACTATCCTTTTACCCTCCACGACTATCTTCCCCGCCTTTATCACCATATCCACGTGGTTTACGCCGAATAGATAAGGGAGATGTCTGTAGCTGGGTATATCAAGTACAATTACGTCCGCCCTTTTACCCGTCTCAAGACTCCCGACCTGCCGTCCAAGTCCCAGGGCGTGGGCGGCGTTTATAGTAGCAGCGGAGACGGCCTCTGCCGGCGTCAACCCCATCTCAAGGCATCCAAGCGCTATTATCATCTGCATACTCACGGTAGGACATGAGCCGGGGTTAAAGTCCGTCCCCAGGGCTATCGGCAGACCCATCTCTATCATTCGTCTTGCCTGTGCTTGATTCTTTTGTCCCAGAAAAAACGGAACCCCCGGCAAGAGCACGCCCATCACCTTGCATCTGGCCAGGGCCTTAATACCGTCCTCACTGACATGGTCGAGGTGATCCACCGAGACAGCGCCCAATTCGGCGGCCAGAAACGCACCCCCAAGGTCTTTGAACTCGCCTGCGTGGATTTTTATACCGAAGCCGAGATTTTTTGCCTCCGTCAGTATCCTTCTTGAATCCTCAAGGGAGAACGCCCCCTCGTCACAGAAGACGTCACAAAACCTGGCAAGACCCAACTCCTTCACCCTTGGAAGCATTGCCACGACCTCTTTAACATAGCCGTTTTTATTGTCTCTAAACTCATCCGGCACTGCATGGGCACCCAGGAAGGTGGGAACTATATCAAGCGGATGTCCTTCATCAAGGCGTTTTATGGCCTCAAGAATCTTCAACTCTTCATCAAGGCTGAGTCCGTAGCCGCTCTTTACCTCTACCGTCGTGGTGCCGTGCAGGAGCATGTTATCGATATACGGTTCGCACGCACCGATAAGGGCCTCGAGAGATAATCTGCGCGTGGCCCTAACCGTACTGAGTATACCGCCGCCCTCTTTTAAGATGTCCAGATAGCCCTTGCCCTTCAGCCTGAGTTCAAACTCCTCCACCCTGGAACCGCCGAACACGGCGTGGGTATGAGGGTCAACAAACCCCGGCATCACCACCTTACCGCCCACGTCTATTCTCTTCAGGGCGTCTACCACATACCTCTTCTCTATCTCATCATTAGGCCCTATATCCACCAAAAGACCGTCCTTGATGGCCAGCGCACCGTTATGGATAATGCCCAGGTCGTCCATCTGCGCCCCTGTCTTAGGCGCCTTGGATGCCCCGCTGAGGGTGAGTATCTCACCCGCATTCATTAGAACTATGTCTGCCGGATCAACCATGTTTGGATATATAGACGTTGAACTTTCTACAAGACTCCGCTTTCTCACGCATTGAAAGCCCTGAAAAACTCTGCGTAAATGTCATTCTGAGAGAGCGAAACGACCGAAGAATGTAGCGTCTGGTCTCTGTACCAGACGTCTTCCCTATGCGTCCGATACGGAGGCTTCGACGGTGAGCTCAGCCGAACCGATCGGACGCTACATGCTTCACTCAGAATGACATAACGTAAGCCCCGGACATTATAATAATTAGTAGAGACGCGCTGCAACGTGCCCTTGTCATCGTCGCATAACATGTCATACTAACATGATTTATCTTGCGGACTTATATTCAATTCTATATAATTTGTTTTTTATATACAGAGACCTCTGAAAACATTGTGAAGTTGTCATCCTGAGGGAGTGAAGCGACCGAAGAATCCTGTTGGGGCGGGGTTACCCCGCCCTACTCCAATCTGCCTTTAGACGGAAACGTGGCAGTCCGCCTTAGGCGGACCACGCTACATAACAGATTAGATTCTTCGCTTCGCTCAGAATGACAACATCCGACAAACAGACCTTTGAGAGGTCTCATACGGACACAATCACTTATGTTTGATTTGCACTCACACAGCATCTTATCCGACGGAGAGCTGTTGCCTTCGGAGCTGGCACGCAGGGCGGAGGAGATGGGCTTAAAGGGTCTGGTAATCTCCGACCACGTGGATGCGTCAAATGTAGACTTCGTTGTGCCTCGTCTTGCCGAGGTATCAAGGCAGTTGAGCGTAGTCATGAAGTTGATAGTAAAGCCGGGGGCGGAACTCACCCACATAATGCCCTCCGAACTGCTCGGCCTTGTAGAACGCGCAAGGGAACTTGGAGCAGAGCTGGTGTTAGTCCACGGCGAGACCATCGTGGAACCCGTTATGCCGGGCACTAACCGCGCCGGTATTGAATCGGGCGCCGACATACTGACTCACCCGGGCCTGATAAGCGAGAAAGACGCTGAGCTTGCGGCCAAGCTCGGTGTGGGGCTTGAGATATCGGCAAGAAAAGGACACTCATTGACCAACGGCCACGTTGCGAAGGTTGCCAGAAAAACAGGCGCCGTACTGGTCTTTGGTTCTGACTCCCACGCGCCAGGTGATCTAATGGATATGACAAGGGCGGAGAAGGTGGCAATGGGGGCCGGGCTTGAGCCGGATGAGGTGCGAAAATTGTTTACGGAAACTGAGAGAATGTTTCACGGCCGGAAGGAGTCCTTAAGAAGATGACACCAGAAGAGATAATGGAAGTTGGGCAAAAGGCCCTAAACTGGATACTTGAACATAAAATCACCGCTGCGCTGACGGCAGTAATCGTTTCGTCCATAACTATAGTTACTGTAATGTACATTGACAAACACAGACGGGAATACGAAGCCGTTTGGTCTAAAATCGGCGCATTGTCGCTGGACACAAACATTGCGAAATTCCAGGAGGAACCGGTCAGGAAGAAGACCTTTACTACGGCCATCGAGCAATATAAGTTCATGGTGGAACAGGGCCCTGCGCCGAAAAAGGCCAGACCCTGGATACTGTTCGAACTTGGAAACGCGCAGTATAGCGCGAAGGAATACGACGATGCCATTCAGACTTATAAGCAGTTTCTGGATGAATACGGCAATCATCCCCTGGCCCCCTTCGTAAGGCAGTCGGTCGGATACGCCAACGAGGAAAAAGGGCACTTGGATGCGGCGGTAATGTACCTCCAGGGTAACGCATCGGAAGGCGACCCTGTCCTGGTGGTTCAGGAGAAATGGGACACCGGCAGGTGCTACGAAAAGATGGGCAAAAAAGATGAGGCGATAAAGGCCTACGAAGAGGCCGTAAAGCTTGCACCCGACAGCCCGTTTGCCAAGCTCTCACAATTCCGCCTGGACAGCATTCAATAATCTCAGGAATCATACAAGACCTCTGCAAAAGCAGTGTAGGGGTTCAAAATCTTGAACCCCTACTTCTCAACACACAATAATCATGCCTCAAGAAACCGCAGAAAAGAAGGTCATAGAATTTGTAGTCAAGAGAAAGATGTACGTAGGCAGGCGGCTTGACAAATATCTGTCCGCACGCTTCCAGCAGTATTCCCGCTCCTTCATTCAGAGACTGGTAAAGGAGGGGGCAGTCAAGGTAGGAGGGCAGCCTGCAAAGAACAGCTACATAATAAAATACAGAGACACGGTTACGCTGGAAATACCCGCCGTAGAAGAAGAGAAGGTACGGCCGGAAAACATCCCGCTCAACATCATCTACGAAGATGATTTCCTCATGGTAGTCAATAAACCACCTGACATGGTGGTACACCCCGCCCCAGGCAACATGAGCGGTACACTTGTAAACGCCCTCGCCTTTCATGTGCAGAATCTCTCTTCCGCAAATGGCCCCCTGAAAGCGGGGATAGTCCACCGCCTAGACAGAGACACAAGCGGCGTCATGCTGGTAATAAAGAGCGACCTAGTCCACGGCGACGTTGCCAAACAGTTCGAGCGGCGTACGATAAATAAGGAATATCTTGCGCTGGTGGAGAGAGACGTAGAACTGGATTCGGACGTTATAGAACTGCCTATAGGCCGGCACGTCGTCAACAGACTCAAGATGGCCATCAGGCACGACGCGGGCAAGGAGGCCTCAAGCATCTACGAGGTGGTGGAGCGCTTTGGGGACTTCACACTCGTAAAGGTTATGCCAAAGACCGGCCGAACCCACCAGATACGTGTACACATGAAGGCCATAGGCCATCCCATAGTTGCAGATGTGGATTACGGCAGGCGCGACTGCCTGTACAGGTCTGAGATATTCAGGGAAGCGCCGAAACCCGATGAACAACCCATATTAGACAGACAGGCCCTGCACGCCTATAAACTCGAATTTTATCACCCTATACTGAAAAAACAGCTATCCTTCCAGGCCGAGCTTCCCGAGGACATGAAGGCAGTGCTGAAACTCCTCCGTGAACGCGGTCACGTAAAAAAGATAAGAAAGTAGGTCTATTTCCGGCATTAAGAGGGCTTTACAAGAGTTTACAAATACTACATGTCATTCTGAACGAAGCGAAGAAGCTGGTTTTTGTAGCGTCGGGCCTCCGCACCCGACGGCGGTGCGACCGCTGCGAGCGGCGCCCGATGCTGAGGTCGGACGCTACACTTTTTGATTCTTCGGTCGCTTAACTCCCCCAGAATGACAATTGTGCGGGGTTTTGCATGGACCCCATTAATAAAAGAAGTTGACAATATCCCCGCAGAAGCTAAAATAAGGTTTTAAGTCATAAATATCTAGGCGCAGGGACAGAGTCCGTCAGCGCCTCATTGGCTCGATAAGTCGAACCTGCAAGTTTTTTGGAGGATGTCCGATGTTTGGTATGCCGGGCGGCTGGGAGTGGTTGGTTATCCTTATCGTGGCGCTCCTTATCTTTGGTAAGCGGCTTCCCGATGTTATGCGCTCCCTGGGTAAGGGCATTGTGGAGTTCAAGAAGGGCGTAAGGGGCATAGAAGATGACGTAGACAAGGCCTCCACAGAAGAGGCCAAGAAGAAGTTAGAGAAAGAGACACAAAAGAGAGAAGGATAGAGAACCGCACCCGTGGGAAAAGATCCAAAAAGAGATATCCTCAAGTGGCGCAGGAGAGTCAAGGCCAATAAGGGCCGTAAGCCCTGCTGCGGAAAGAACAGGGCGTCAAAGCGTCGGCCAATGCGTTGATAATGCCGCAATTGTAATTCGTACCAGGCATCGCTACTGAATATTTACCAAGTACAAGTGTCTCCCCTTTGCGTTCCTGCCTAACACGCCTCAGAGACCTCCCGAAGCTTATTCATACCCTCGTGAGCAACGTCCCGACCGATCTCTGCCCATGTCCCCTGCATAGGCCCATATCAGGCCAGGCCGTATAAGCACCTGCATAACAGGAGATATCAACCAATTATGCACAAGGTATTCGTTACAAGAATGATACCGCAGGAGGGACTGGACCTCTTAAGTACGGCTCGCTTCAGGCTCGAGGTTCATGCCAACGACAACCCTATTTCCAGGAAAGAACTGCTCAATAAGGTCAGGGATAAAGACGGCTTACTGTGTCTCCTCTCAGAAAAGATAGATAAAAAATTAATGGATGCAGGTAGGTCATTAAGGGTTATAGCCAACTATGCAGTCGGTTATGACAACATAGACGTCGAGGAGGCCACTAGAAGGGGCATAATCGTCACCAACACCCCCGGCGTCCTTACCGAGGCCACGGCCGAGATGGCGTGGGCCCTATTATTCTCTATCTCCAGGCGCATTGTTGAGGCCGACAGACTGATGCGGGAGACAAACGGGTTCAGGGGATGGGAGCCTATGCTCCTGCTCGGTGAGGGGGTAAGCGGAAAGACGCTTGGGATCGTCGGAGCCGGTAGAATAGGCCAGGCAATGGCGTGGATGTCCAAAGGTTTTAATATGCGGGTACTATATTTCAGCCGCTCCAGGAAGGAAAACCTTGAAAAGGATTTGAATGCCAAAAGGGTAGAGCTGGAGACGCTCCTCAAAGAGAGTGACTTTGTGTCACTGCATGTACCCCTGACTCCGGAGACACATCATCTAATCGGCGCAAGGGAGCTTTCGCTAATGAAGAAGACTGCCTATTTGATAAACACCGCCCGCGGGCCGGTGGTGGACGAGAAGGCCCTGGTAGATGCGCTAAGGGACAAAAAGATAGCAGGGGCAGGCCTCGACGTTTATGAGGATGAACCCAGACTGGCATCCGGACTCAGGAAACTGGATAATGTGGTACTTGCCCCACACCTCGGCAGCGCCACCACAGAGACGCGCCGCAACATGTCCATAATGGCCGCAGAAAATCTTATCGCCGGCCTCAGAGGAAAGACACCCAAAAACGTAGTCAACCCCGAGGTGTTTAGGGCGATAAAAAAGTAGTTTTTGTTGAATGGCCACGGGTGGTTGGGTTACTATATCTGCCGGCTTGGCCAGGTGTCAAACGGACACACAGTGTTCTTATGAGTAAATAGTGTTTTCATACAAAAAGTACTCTACTATCTAGGGAGATTAACCATGAGGTTAGTAATAGTATCGAATAGGTTGCCTATTACAGTAGTAGAGAAAGCGGGTAAGTTGACATTTCAGCGCGGCGCAGGGGGACTTGTCTCCGGCTTAAGTGGATATTTAGATTATCTGAGAAGCTCCTCTTCTACTAAGGAGTATATATGGGTTGGCTGGCCCGGTATTGCCGTGGCAGATGAGATGAGAGAAGAGCTGAAATCGCGGGCACTTTCTGAATTTCAGGCATATCCGGTTTTTATCCCAGAAAAATCCATGGAGGAATTCTATCATGGGTTTTGCAATAAAATAATCTGGCCTCTCTTTCACTATTTTCCTTCATATGCTGCGTACGATGAAAGTTACTGGAGGCGTTACAAAAGCGTTAATGAAACCTTCCGTGATGCGATTATGAAAATTATAAAACCGGATGATGTTGTATGGATACATGATTATCATCTTATGCTTCTTCCAAAGCTTATAAGAGAGAGGATGCCCGACGTTCCAATAGGTTTCTTTCTTCATACTCCTTTTCCATCTTATGAGATATTCCGGCTTCTTCCGGGAAAATGGCGCAGGGAGATACTTATGGGGCTCTTGGGAGCGGATTTTATAGGTTTCCATACGCAGGACTATTCTCAATATTTCTTGAGGTGCGTCCTTCGTATCTTGGGTTATGAGCACGACATGGGGAAGATTATTGGAGAAGGGCATATTGTCAGAGTGGATACATTACCGATGGGTATAGATTTTAATAAGTTTCATAATGCGGTGAATAGCCCTGAAGTACAGAGGGAGAGGTACAATCTTAAAAAAACGTTGGCAGATTCTAAGGTTATTTTTTCTGTAGACCGCTTAGATTATACGAAGGGTGTCATCAACCGTATTCGGGGCTACGAAATCTTCCTTGAGAAAAACCCACAGTGGCACAAAAAGGTGACTTTTATTTTGGTGCTCGCTCCTTCCCGTATAGGGATGGAACATTACCAACGGACAAAAAAGCAGATAGACGGGCTTGTAGGAGAAATTAATGGGAGATTTAGCAGCATCGACTGGACACCATTATTATACCAATACGGGTTTCTGCCTTTTTACCCCTTAATTGCTCGATATAGTATTAGCGATGTTGCTTTGATTACCCCTTTGAGAGACGGTATGAATCTCGTGGCAAAGGAATACATTGCGACCAGAGCAGAACAGACAGGTGTTTTAATTTTGAGTGAAATGGTAGGTGCTTCAAAAGAACTCGGAGAAGCAATCATCATAAATCCAAACAGCCGGGAGGAAATCGCAAAAGCCATACAAGAAGCACTGGAAATGCCCAAAGAAGAACAGATAAGGCGCAACACAATTATGCAAAAACGACTGAAGTGTTACGACGTAATTCAATGGGCAGAGGATTTTATTTCTGGGGTATTCTCCGTCAGAGAGGAACAAAAGAAATTCAATGCCAGATTATTGAGTACTCATGTTAAGGGGCAACTGGTGAGAGATTTTGGTAAGGCCGATAGAAGACTTCTTTTCCTAGATTACGACGGAACGCTTGTTCCTTTTGCGGGACATCCAGAAATGGCAGGACCAGATGAGGAAGTTTTAAACCTGCTAGATCGCCTTTCAAAATATCCTCAAATTGATGTCGTTCTAACGAGTGGCCGAGACAAAGGTACGCTTCAAAGGTGGTTCGGTATGCTTAATATAGATTATATAGCCGAGCATGGCGCATGGATTAAGGAAAAGGGTGAAGATTGGAAGTTAACGGGGGCTCTGGCGACAGACTGGAAACCACACTTGCTTCCTATACTTAAGATGTATGCAGATAGGGTTCCAGGCTCATTTGTGGAAGAAAAAGAATTTTCTATCGGCTGGCATTATCGGAGGAGCAACCCCGAATCAGGTTCTCTTCAAGCAAGAGAACTCACAGATGAATTAATCAATTTTACCGCTAACATTGACGTTCAGGTGCTGCAGGGAAGTAAAGTAGTCGAGGTTAGAAACGCTAGTGTGAACAAGGGTGTTGCTGCCATGCATTTTATTTCAAGAGGTTCGTTTGACTTTATATTGGCAATTGGAGACGACTCGACAGATGAAGACCTGTTTAAAATGCTTCCAGGAACGGCTTATTCAATTAGAGTTGGGATGACTT
>MHZB01000090.1 GCA_001828605.1 Planctomycetes bacterium RIFCSPLOWO2_12_FULL_50_35
AGTATAATCAGCATGGCATAGGGGTATGCCTTGTGGGTGATTTTGAGGCTGGAGACCCCACAGGTGAACAGGTATCAAGTCTTGTAGAATTAGTCAAAGAGCTTCAGCAAGTGTGCAATATACCTCCGGAGAATATAATAATGCACCGGCATATACGAGATACCCAGTGCCCCGGCGGGAATTTCCCATACTATGAGGTGCTTGCTAATCTCCCCCGATGATCTGTCCAGAAAAGATAAGCAGCTATTGTGATTCCATTTAAGGATAATAATCCCACCAAGACGTATCCCTACGCCACAATATCCATTATCGCCCTTAATGGAATAGCCTTTATTTATGAACTGGCGCTTGGAGACGCCGTTGAAGACCTGGTCTTACACTACGGTGTCGTACCGGTAAAGGTAATCTTCTTCCTCAGTAACCCCAGCCTCGACCCGGGAGCCGTTATTGACACCTTTTTGCCGTTCCTTACCAGCATGTTCTTACACGGTGGGCCAATACACATCCTGGGGAACATGTTGTACCTGTGGGTATTTGGGGACAACATCGAGGATAGACTAGGGCACTTTAAGTTTGTAGGGTTTTATTTACTGTGCGGAATTACGGCCAGCGCAGTCCATGTAGCTACGAACCCAACCGTTGGCATCCCCTGCGTAGGAGCAAGTGGTGCAATAGCGGGAGTTTTAGGGGCGTATATAATTGTCTTTCCGGGGGCAAAGGTCTTGTGTCTCATCCCTATCGGACTTTTCTGGCCGATTGTCGAGTTGCCAGCCGTTGTGGTGTTGGGTTTTTGGTTTGTTATTCAGTTCTTTAACGGCGCAGCGGCTTTTACCTCAACGACCGATGCCGGTGGCGGGGTTGCGTGGTGGGCGCACATTGGTGGGTTTGTTTGCGGTATGGTGCTTATACTTTTATTATCCAAGATACGTTTTCCGGCAATAAAGACCAGGTGGCACGGAGAGACAGCCTCTGGCGATGGTGTCTAACCGATATTCTTGTCCGAAACTCCCTGCACCTTTACGATCTGGCTAAAGCTTAGACCTTCCTTCCATAGGAAGAATGTTCCAAGGGCCACAGAGGTAAATATGCTTATTGCCCACAGGACAATGGCAAAACTCTGGGCGACAGGCAGCGCTACATGAAAGATCTCAAGGCTCTTTTGGACTGCAAAGTGGAAAACCCCTATATATGCAGGCGCTTGCGGAAGGGCCACGGCCAGTGATATGCATATACACACAAAACACATACCTGCAAAGGGTATTTCTATTTCAAATGAGTAGCCGAGTATCACCATTGCCACTACAAATAGTATCCACAGGCCGAAGGAAAGGAAAGATAACCAGAGTACCTGCCGGATGTTTTTCAGAACCTTCATTCCCTGTACGAATGATTCTAGCAAATGCAGTAGCCTGTCCTTGACCGCATGAGGTAGAAAGAAGAACAGCCTATCTACCAGGCCTACAGCCTTCTCTTTGTATACGTCTAAGAAGATAAGAATAACTACCGTGACAAGGCATACCCCCCCCAGTATCACAATACCCCTCTTTAATTGGTTGAAGAGGAGCATATCACCACCTGCGGGGTTTGAGGTTGTGGAGGTGTCGGGGTAGAACTGACCTGGACCATGATGTGTAAGTGCCGCAAGCACCACTGTGGCAAAGATAATCAGGCTTACCGAATCCAGGAGCCTTTCCATCACCACCGTAGCGAAGACACCGGTGGTCCGCATATCCTCCTTTTTGCTGAGCACTACGCATCTGATAATTTCCCCTGCCCTGGCGGGAAGGAGGTGATTTGCCATAAATCCGATGGAAATGGCAGAAAAGGCGTTCATAAAGGATACCTTCTTGATTGGCAGTATCAAAAGTTCCCAGCGTATACCCCTTACCAGGTAGGTCAAGAAGGTAACCAGCACGGCAGGAAGCACGTATACATAATCTGCCTTCCGCAGCGCGAGAGATAATTCTTCCCAATTTGTATCCCTCAGGAAGAGCCAAAGGCATAGGCCGCTTAAGAATAGGCCGAACAGTATCCAGATGGCTCTTGAATTCGGTATCATAGACTTAGTTCTCCGATAGTTAGAGAATTGTAGCAGATAAAGGCCCTCCTTCAAGCCCTTAAGTTGATTTTATTTGCGTTTCCTGTTAGCATTTGAATACTGAGTCGAATTTCATATCCGGTTTGTTCTTATTGAAAAGAGGAGCCAGATGAGAGACATCCTACCGGCTGTTATGCTTATCTGTTGTACAGCAATTTTCTTGCATCCGATCCCATACGTTAAGGCTGGGGTTGACGCAGGGTTTCTGTATAAGACGCACTGCGTTCCTTGTCACGGGGCAGACGGTAAGGGTACGGACCTGGGGAAACAGTTGGCGGCAATGGCGGAGGGTGTGGAATTCCCGGATTTTACCAGCGCCGAATGGCAGGCCAAAAAGACGGACGAACGTATGATTGAGCAGATGAAAAACGGTTCACCCAACAGGATGTTCTCCTTCAAGGACAAATTGAGCGAGGAGGAGATAAAGGCCCTTGTGGCGTATGTCCGCGGGTTTCCGTCCAGATAGATATTAAAGTGAGGGAGCCGAATTATGTGTATGGAACTGTTTGAACTAAGGGGTAGGGTAGCCCTGGTAACGGGTGCGAGCAAGGGTCTGGGCAAGAGCATGGCCATGGCCCTGGGAGAGGCAGGCGCCGATATTGTGATGGTTGCGCGCGGGCCTGTTAAGCTGGCGGAGACCGAGAAGGAAGTTGCAGATATGGGCGTCCGCACCCTCACGGTAGCGGCAGACGTTACCATTCCGGAGGATGTTGATAAGATGGTCAGTCAGGCCCTAGCGAAGTTTGGAAAGATTGACATCCTGGTCAATAATGTGGGGACATATGTAGGGAAGCCAATAGAGGAATCAACCACCGAGGACTGGTTTAACTTAATCAATACCAATCTTACAAGCACTTATCTCTGCTGCAGGGCGGTGGGTAAACATATGATGGAAAGGCAGCGGGGGAAGGTCGTAAACATGGCCGCTGCCATAGGTGCGCTTGGCGCCAGAAATTCCTCTGCGTACTGCGCAAGCAAGGGAGGTGTTATCCAACTCACCCGCGCCCTGGCTGTGGAATGGGCAAAACATCATATTACCGTCAATGCCATAGCCCCCGGAACTATGGAAACGGAGATAACTGCAAAGATGCTGGAAGACCCAAAGGTTAGAAAGGCACTGGAGGGTAAAATACCTATGAACAGGATTGGGCAGCCTTCAGACCTCGCCGGGACCGTGATTTTCCTGTCCGCAAGCGGGTCGGACTACATTACCGGACAGACCATATTCGTAGACGGCGGGTTTTCCGTGCAATGAGGATTACCCGTGATTAATCTTCCTGATAGATGACGTCGTCGTAAAATGTCTCTATATCCCTCTTGTGTTTCAGCTCCTGCTGTGCGAATGATTCAAGGACTTTCTTGAGGCCAGGGTCAGTTACTTCTTGCGCAAACTTAGAATAGAACTCATAGGCCTCCTTCTCGCGCTTCATTGCAAAGACAAGCACGTCCTGAAGGTTTGACGTCTCCGTAATGTCCCTGTCCTTAAGAAATTCTGCTATCTTCAGGTCTTCTATTTTTTTAGGTTCTACCTTCTTTAATTTCTTCTTATCGAGTTTCTTCAGGGCCTCTTTGTGCTCAAGCTCTTCTTGGGCAAGCTGTGAAATCATAGCCCTGGCGCCCGGATCACTTATTTTATTCAGTATCCCGCTGTAGAGTTTGTAGGCATTCTCTTCCTTCTCAATGGCAAGTCTGATTATATCGTCCACTGTTATCGTCATGTTGACAAAACCCTTTCCTGGCTCTAGTCTATGAAGCCCAATGTTGTCGCTGAATTTTATTCCTTTTCAGATTATAATTCAAAGAAAAATACTTTTTTGGAATGCCCACGGGCGCAACCGGGGCTGTTTTTGGTTCTGACTGACTGTTGCGAAACTTTTTAGGCGGATCAATCATTGTTTCATCTATGCGGACGGGGCATTTTAGTTTCCATTTGGTGTAGGAACAAACAAAAACCAGACATACTATACAATATATGCACCGTATAGGTTATATTTACACTACAAATGGCGTTTTTGGTTGACATATTTTGGCTTTTTGTTATACTGCGTAACCAATGGCGGCCGTTGACTTATCTACAGAGCTCTGCGGGATAAAGCTTAGAAATCCTACGGTACTTGCATCAGGCATCCTTGGCACTAGTAATGCACTACTCCAAATGGTGGCAGGGGCCGGTGTCGGTGCAGTTACCACAAAGTCAATAAGCCTCGATCCTATGCCGGGCCACAATAACCCCATCACTGTGGGCTTTGAGGCGGGTCTTCTTAATGCAGTGGGCTACTCAAATCCAGGTCTGCATGCGGCCATAGAGGAGTTTAAGAACCTGGAGGGCATGGGTGTGCCTGTTATAGCAAGCGTTATAGGCAGAGGCGTGGGTGAGTTTATCAAGGTGGTCGAGGGGCTGTGGAGTCAGGGGTTTGCCGCGATAGAGATATCGCTTTCGTGTCCCCATACGCCTGGTTTTGGGATGATGGCGGGACAAAGTAATCCACATTATACGAGGCAGGTTGTCGCTGCCGTTAGAAGGGTAACAAGTATACCTATTTTTGTAAAACTCTCTCCCGAGACACCGGACATAGCTAAGGTGGCGGTAGCGGCGGAAGAGGCCGGGGCTGATGGGATAACCGCCGTGAACACCATGGGACCTGGGATGGTAATAAATATCGAGGCTAGACAGCCGGTTTTGGGTTTCAAGATGGGTGGCGTTTCGGGACCGGCCTTAAGGCCCATTGCCGTTAGATGTGTTTATGAGATATACAAGGCGGTACGCATACCGATAATCGGGACGGGGGGCGTGTCTACCGGAAGACATGCCATAGAGATGCTGATGGCAGGCGCCACGGCGGTCGGCATCGGCACGGCCGTTTGCATCTCTGGTTTGGACGTTTTTTCTGCGGTATGCCGCGAAATGGAAGAGTGGATGGAGGCAAATAACGTCAGTTCTGTGCAAGAACTTATAGGGACTGCCCATGAGCTATACCCCGAATGACAGTGAATCTACCTTTAACGTACTCCAGCCTACTATAGTAAGGATAGACAGGATAGTAGACGAGTCTAAGACTACGAAGAGCTTCTTCTTCAATGGGAACATCGAATATGAGCCGGGTCAGTTTATTATGCTGTGGATACCCGGTCTTGATGAAAAGCCATTCAGCATATCTTATCACGGCAAGAATTTTTTTGGGATAACGGCGGCCTGCAAGGGCAGGTTTACCAGGAAACTTCACCAGATGAGTGTTGGGGATATATTGGGCGTAAGGGGCCCATTGGGGAGGCCGTTTACCATACAGAAGGGGAATGCCTGCCTGATAGGCGGGGGCGTGGGTATGGCCAGCCTGGCGACGCTTGTGGATAGGCTCAAGAGGGGTATGATTATACAGGGTGCAAAGACGGCCTCGGATGTCCTCTTTCGTGACAGAACTGGGTTCAGTGGTATGACCGTATATACGGAAGACGGGTCGGCTGGGGAAATTGGCCTGCCCACGAAAAACCTTGAGACCATTTATAAACAGTTTGGCGTCATGACTCTTTACGTCTGCGGCCCAGAGCCTATGACACATGCGGTGTTTGAGTTTGCGCGGAGGCACGGGCTGCCGATGCAGGCATCTCTGGAGAGATACATGAAGTGTGGTATAGGTCTATGCGGTCAATGTAGTTGTGATGGGCTGAGGATGTGTCTTGAAGGACCGGTAGTTGACAGGGAGACACTAGAGACCCTGAGCGATTTCGGCCGGTTTGCGAGGCTTAAAGACGGTCGAAAGGTTGCGATAGAAGAATACCTTCAGGTGAGGACGTAGGTGCGGTATCTGGTGCGTGTCCGCACTTGAATGGTGAAGACGCAGTACCTCTAATACAACCGTAGGGGCAATTCATGAATTGCCCCTACGACTTTGTTTCGGAGGCTGGGGTGTGGAAGTAGTTGTATATGGCCTCGGCCTGGCGTGCCGGTAGTCCGGCGACCTCCCTCAAATCGTTCAAAGATGCCTCACGGATGTTCTGTATGCTTCCAAAGCATTTCATGAGTTTTGTCTTCCTGGCGGGGCCGATTCCCGGAATGGCGTCCAATGGCGAACGGTAAAACATCCGCTGACGCAGTTTCTTGTGGTACGTGACGGCAAAGCGATGTGCCTCGTCGCGAATCCTGCCCAACAATAGGAGTTCGGGGGAGTCGGGGGAGAGGATGACGGGTTCTTCGCTCGCGGGGACGTACACCCTGTCTTGGAGTTCGTACTCCAGGTTCGCATCCTTATTGTATTTCTTGCGTGCCTTTGCCAGGGCTATCACGTCAACGTCCGTGATGCCAAAATCGTTCATTACCTTTACTGCAACGCCGAGCTGCCCCTTTCCGCCGTCAATCATTGTTAATTGTGGGAGGTCTTTCTCCTTGGCCGCTTTCTTGTAACGCCTCGACAATATCTCGTGCATCATGGCGCAGTCGTCCGATTGGTCCATGGTTTTTACCTTGTAGCGCCTGTAGCGGTTCTTATTGGGGAGACCGTTTTCGAACGTTACCATCGAGCCTACGGCCAGCTTGCCGCCTATGTTGGATATATCAAAGCACTCAATCCTCTCAGGCAGGTTTTTTAGTTCCAAAGACCTTTGCAATCCGCTCAGTATCCTCTTTTGTCTCTCTGGTGTTACATGTTTGGCCCGGAAGGCATTTTCTGCATTACGCCTTGCCAAGTCTACCAGTCTGAGCTTTTCTCCCTTCTGCGGGCATATAACAGAGACCCTGTGGCCGCTGATTTCGTTAAGAAATTCTTCGAGCACGGGAGCATCCTCTGTCTCGATGGGTATTATTATCTCCTTCGGTATGAAACGGTTATGGCTGTAGAACTGATTGAGGAAGGCACCGAATACCTCTTCGGGCGTATTATATTCCAGTGTGAAGCAGTAACCGGCGAGGTCCTCCAGGTTGCCCTTGCGGATGAACATGGCCTGTATCTCCATCTCTTTGCCCTCACGGTAGTAACCAAATACGTCTCTGTCGGCAAAACTCATGGAGTGTATCTTCTGGCCTTCTATCGTCTGTTCTATGGCCCTGATGCGGTCGCGGGTTTCTGCCGCCTCCTCGTATCTCTCTTCTGTGGCCTCTCTGTTCATCTTTTCGCGGAGGGCCTCGACCAGCTCCTGCTTTCTTCCCTTCAGGAACAGTATTATCTCCTCAATCATGGCGCGATAGGTCTTCTCGTCGGCGAGGTCGTCAATACACGGTCCCATACACCTGCCCATCTGGTAGTAGAGGCACGGTCTTGTCCGTCCGCGAAACATGCGCTCGGAACACTTTCGTATGGGATAGAGTTCATAGATGAACCTGAGCGTTTCTTTTACCGCCCTGGCAGAGGAAAAGGGACCGAAATAAATGGCGCCGTCCTTCTTTACCTCGCGGACTATCTGGGGGTGGGGATATTTCTTGCGCATGTCCAGCCTGATACTGACGTATGTCTTATCATCCCTGAGTAAGACGTTGTAGCGGGGTTTAAACTGCTTAATCAGGTTGTTTTCAAGTATCAGGGCCTCTTTTTCGGTATCGGTCAGGACAATGTTGACGTCGGCCACCTTTCTAACCAGGTGGCCTATTAACGGTCTGCCGTCCCCGCCCTTCTGGAAATACGTCTTGATGCGGGAACGCAGATTTTTCGCCTTGCCCACGTATATCACCTTCGAGCGGGAGTCCTTCATCATGTAAACGCCGGTGCTTTCAGGCAGGTTTTCTAGTTTATTAGCCAGGTCCATCTGGGGGATCTCCGAAGTCCTTTACAACAATTATAGCAGGAGAGTGTATGCTATTCTAGGCCCACGTTAGTTATATAGGGCAGGTTGGCCTGTTTGTATGGGTAGGAGTGCTGCCCGGAATAGATGGGGCTGCTCAGCCCTTACGACCGAATCTTTCCCATGATGTAGAGCAGTGTATAGAGAAGTTCTTGAGGTCGGGGGGGACAACCCTTGATACGGACGTCCACAGGTATGACCTTGTCAACGCCACCCACGATTGCGTATGAATTCTCGAAGATACCTCCATCCCTGGCGCAGTCTCCCACGGCCACAACTATCTTGGGTTTGGGTGTGGCATCGTAGGTCTTTTTCAGGGCCATTTCCATATTCCTGCTCACGGGTCCGGTGACCAGGAGCAGGTCTGCGTGTCGCGGGGAGGCTACAAAATGGATACCAAATCGCTCTATGTCATAAATTGGGTTGTTTAAAGCGTTTATCTCTAACTCACAGGCGTTGCATGAACCTGCATCCACCTCTCTTATATGAAGTGAGCTGCCGAACAGCTTGCGAGAGATGTCGATGGAGGTCTTGTTAACCACCTCCATACAATCTTTCCTAATGTCAAGGTCTTCCAGATTCTTGGTGGCAATTCGATTCTTCAGCAGGGAGAGTATCAGTCTTTGCATCGTATCCTGTCCTCAGAGGTCGTTACCGGCGTAAGAGAGGTTAAAACTCTTGTTGCAGAGTGGGAAATCAGGCACTATGTTCCCCAGCACCGCGTATGAAAGCCCGGACCAGTTGCAGAAGGACGGGTCCTTTATCTTACAGCGGTAGAGTCTGTTCTCAGGGCCGGACATTATCCAATACATTATGGGACCTCTCCAGCCCTCCACACAGCCCAGGGCATACCGATAGGGCTCCAGTGTTCTTATTTCCGTTTTTAACGGGCCGTCCGCCTTCTTATCCAGCACCTGCTCTATAATACTTATGGACTCAAAGGCCTCGTCTATTCGTACACACAGTCTGGAAAAGACGTCTCCGTCTTTGTAGATGGGAACCTTAAACTGCACCTCTCCATATGCCTCGTAAGGGGCGTCTCTCCGTATGTCGAGGTCTATACCTGCTGCCCTGGCCGGCGGACCCGTTACGGCCAGGTCTTCTGCGGTCTTTCTCCCCAGAATGCCTGTAGTTTTCACCCTGTCTAAAAAGGATGCAGACGCGAGGAGTATTTCCGCCAGCTTATCAATACCTTCTTTGGTACCCTGCAGGGTGCTTGTGATTGTGTCTTTGGCACGGAACAGGTCCCTTGTCACACCTCCAGGTGTGATGAAACCTCTAAGGAACCTGCTTCCCGTAAGTTCTTCGTTGAGATTTACAACCTTTTCCCTGAGGATGCCCGCATGTGCTGCACCGAAGAGGAAGGCCACGTCCGTGGATATGCCTCCGATGTCTGCGATGTGGTTATAGAGCCTCTCTAATTCCATTGCGATCACCCTGTTGTATTTCGCCAAAACAGGGGTTTCCGTCCCCGAAGCCTTCTCCAGGGCCTGGCAATAGGCAACAGCGTGGCCCACTGTTGAATCCCCGGAAACCCGTTCTGCAACTCGGCACCCTTCGTGAATGTCCAGTGTTTCCATCAACTTTTCTATGCCTTTGTGTTTGTAATAGAGTCTTATTTCGAGATTCGTTATCGGTTCTCCCGCTACGCTGAACCTGAAATGTCCTGGTTCAATTATCCCGGCATGTACAGGGCCCACGGGAATTTCAAACATGCCCTCACCCTCGATAGTGTGCAGGCTGTAGAGACCCTTGGCTTTGTTTAATGCAGATTTGTAGGGGAAGTCTTTCCTGAGCGGGTGGATGCCCTCCGGAAAATTCTCATGGAGTACCATGTGCCTGGTGTCGGGGTTGCCTACGGGAACAAAACCAAACATGTCCTTCATCTCTCTTTCAAAGAGGCTTCCCGAATACATAAGGGGTGTTATGGATGGGAAATCCAGCTTACCATCATTGAGAGGTGCTTTGAGGATGATAAATATGGGCCTTCTAGGGATTTGAAAGACAGAGTATATCTTGTACGTACCGTCCAGCTCGCGCTCGTCCGTGCCGAACATGCTGAGCAGGGGCGTCTTATATTTAACCTCGTGCAGGAAGTTTGCTATCCTGGGTAGGGACTCCTTACGTATGGTAAGATATACATCCCCTGATGTGGAAATGTCCGTGGACAGGACGTCTTCCGGGAATTCCCTCTTTATTTCATCGATGAGAAGCCTTCTTTCATCCATGCGGTTTCCTCTCCCGTGATTATGCAGACAGATTGATTAAATATATTGTCCAGAAAGTTGGGTATGTATATTCCCAGGATAACAATGGGCACCAACAGGATGGAGCATGCAAGAACGGTCCAGCCATCAATCTCCCCTCTTCCTACTCCCGAAGGCGGGCTGTTAAAGGCCATGGCGGTGGAGTGCTTGACAATACCGGCGAAGACGATTACCAGAGAGACCAGGATTATACAACTGGCCAGTATATTACCGCTTGAAAAACCCGCAGTGAGAATGGCTATCTCACTCATGAATATGTTAAATGGCGGTACCCCCGCCAGGGCAAAACTTCCGAGGAGTAACGCCGTTCCCGTAAGAGGCATTGTTTCTACGGCACCCTTTATGTTTTCCATATTCTTTGTGTGGTACCTGATAGAGAGGTTTCCGCTCACAAAAAACATGAGAGATTTTACCAGGGCATGGTTTAGGACATGGAATAGGGCCCCATATACCCCCAGCAGTCCGCCAAAGCCTATCCCTGCTGCGATAATTCCCATGTGTTCCAGGCTGCTATAGGCCAGCAGCCTCTTTAAGTCTTTTTGTATCAGTATAAAGAAAGTGGCAATAACCAGAGAGGCGATGCCGAAGGTCAATAGCAGGTTATTGAGATAGGCTGCGTCCAGACACTTGCCGGCGATAATGTAAAAACGCAGTATCCCGTAAAGAGCGCACTTTAATAATACCCCCGACAGCAGGGCACTGACCGGAGTCGGTGCCTGGCTGTGGGCATCTGGAAGCCAGGTATGCATTGGGGCAAAACCCGCCTTTGTACCGTAGCCGATGAGTATGAAGATAAAGGCAACTTTAGTGAGCCCCGGGTCCAGCCTGTCTGCAAAGCGCGTTATCTCATACCAGTTTAGCGTGTTCCTTAATTCAAATGGGATATTAAGCGAGGCGTAGTAGAAGAGTGTTGTTCCAAACAGGGCGAATGTGATGCCCACGGCGCATATTATTAGATATTTCCACGCAGCCTCCAGTGATGTCCGCTCGTTATAAAAGCCAACTAAACAGGTAGATATAAGGGTGGTAGCCTCTATAGATATCCAGAGGATTCCGAGATTTCCTGTAGTCACTGCCAGAATCATGGTTAATATGAAGAGGTTGAGATAGAAGTAGTAGCGGCCCAGGTACCTGTCTAGGTCTGCCTTATTGAGCGATTGCCTCATGTAACCGATAGAGTAGATAGATATGGCGAGACTTAGCAACAGGGTGAGGAAGAGAAAGAATCCACCCAAGGCATCAACATAGATAAGCCCGTCGAAATCACATCTGGGCTGGCCTTTGGTAATATCGGTCAGGACGAGGATAGAGATGGTGAAACAAAGACTGGCACCCAGCAGATTCAGAAGCTCTGCCACCCGGCCTTTCTTTATGAATAAACAGAGACACCCCGTGACCAGCGGAATGGCCAGAAGGCATTTCAACATGAGAATCATCCCCTCAAGGAGTTTAATTTACTCGTATCAATGGAGGCAAACGTCTCCTTTATCCTGAAGGTAAAGACACCCATAATCAAGATACCTACCAGGACATCGAAAGACATACCAAGCTCAATAACCATGGGCATTCCTGAGGTCAGCACTATAGCACCCAGGAAGACCCCGTTTTCCATAGTCAAAAGCCCTACCATTTGAGTGATGGCCTTTTTCCTGGTTATCATCAAAAAGAGGCCTATCAATATAACGGCCAGAGAGGTTGACAGGCAGTGGTTGAAGACAACACCCTCATGGAGTTCTAGAATATCCCGTTGAATGTAGTAGGCAAGAATGACCAGGCCGCTTGCCGCTAACAGGGAGATGGGCCACTTCACGTACGGCTCCACCTCTCTTTTTATGGTTAGAGTATCAATTAATCTTAGTAACATATAGGGGATGCCCAGCACCTTCACTATTATGATGAGGTAGACCATCCATATCAGGTGATGAGCGTGCAGGCCGCTGGAGGCAAAAAATGCAATGGCTGCCAAAAGGAGTGACTGAAAGGCATACACATAGACCAGGGCCGCAAGACGATTGCACAAAACCATAATTATAACAGCGCCCAACATACCGAGGGCGAGTCTGTCTATGGCGTAAACCCCAATTGACGAATTCTCCAACACGATTCACCTTACGAAAATGATTGATAACATTGCTAAGAAAGAACAACCCATAGAGAATAAGAGCAG
Source organism: Planctomycetes bacterium RIFCSPLOWO2_12_FULL_50_35 (assembly GCA_001828605.1). GTDB lineage: Bacteria > Planctomycetota > Brocadiia > Brocadiales > Bathyanammoxibiaceae > 2-02-FULL-50-16-A. The sequence continues at coordinate 12,302 of MHZB01000090.1, forward strand.
GTTGGGCACCCTGAATAATCTCAGTTTTGCATTCAACGTTTCCACCCAGGCTGTAATGTAACCCAGAATCACCAACTTTAACGAGAATATCCCCAGCGAGGATAATGTGGCGGGACTGCCTTCGAGGACCGCTATCGGCAAGAAGACGTTGGCCATGAGCGAGAAGAACATAAACTGCTTCACGGCCTTACTCCACTCGATAAGTGCCAGGTAACTGCCCGAATATTCGAGTAGCATTGCCTCATGAACCATAGTCAGTTCAAGATGGGTGCTCGGGTTGTCCACGGGAATCCTGCCGGTTTCGGCAATAAGCACCACGAAAAAACCCACGAACAAGAGGACGTTAAAGAAAGATACGTGTGCGGCACCGCCCTGGGATACCCCTGAGACCATCTCGTTAAGGTTAAGACTGTTGAAATGTAGCCCAACGGCAAAGAGGGCCATAAACAGGGCAGGCTCCGCAAAGGAGCCTATGGTCATTTCCCTGCTGCTGCCCATCCCTCCAAAGGCGCTGCCTGTATCCAGTGCAGCAGCAGCCTGAAGGAACCTGGCCATGCCAAGTAGATAGACTACCAGAATACAGTCGCCTGCGTGGGCCATAGGTGCTTTTAGGCTGTACAGGGGTACGAAAAGGGCCGCCGTCAAGGTGAACATAAAGACCCCGTAAGGAGCGAAGCGGAAGACCCAGGAGGCGTGTTCTGAAAGGACACTGTCTTTTCTGAACAGTTTCCAAATGTCATAGTATGGCTGTAAGACGCTGGGCCCCCGTTTCCCCTGGAGCCTGGACTTTATTTTTTTTATGAAGCCCTGGAGCAAGGGTGCGCCCAGAAGCAAACAGGCCAATTGTGTAAAGAAACTAATGGGATCCATAATCTATCTCGCCCAAAACAGGAGTACAATAAGAGTAACAAAGATGTAAAGGAGATACAGATGCATACTCCCCGTCTGAATGACCTGCATCCTGCTGGAGACTGCCATAACTGCTTGTAATATGAGTTCGTAGAAATACCTGTCAAAGATATGCCCTACTGATGCGCGGTATCTGGTTATCCTCACGAAGTGTGGCTGCAGCGGGGTGGGGGAGGCTATCTTCTCCACGTCTTCGGTGATGTCGTAAATGTCCCTGAAGATTATCATGAATGGCTTCGAGAAGGCCGTAGCGGTGTACTCCATCTTTGGGAGCAGGGCAGGGATTCCACATCCCCAAGTCTCGCCCAGCACAGTCTTTTTGTAAGGGATGCCCAAGATAAGCAGGAGACCACCCATTAAGGTTAGGAGTAAAAGGAATACCCCCTGCGGGGAGAAGCTGGAGAGATTTAGCTTAAGAGGGGCAAGGGTAAACAAATCAGAACTAACTCCATTAATTCCAACGTACACCTCAGCGTGGATAAGGGTGGAGGCTACATTTCCTATAGGACCTAATATGTACTGTGGCAGTACTCCCAGCAAAAGGCATAGTACCGCCAGTATACCCATGCCGAGACGCATGAACAACGGGACTTCCAGAGCATGCCTGGCATGCTCACTCCTTGGCATGGCCAGGAAGGTTATTCCGAATGCCTTTACAAAACAGGCGGCGGCAAGGGCACTCGAGAGACAAAGGACGATTGCCACCATCGGAAGGAACACCTTCGAGCCTCCTTCCAGCGCCCCGAACCCCATAAGAAGTCCCTGAAAGGTGAACCATTCACTGACAAAGCCATTAAATGGCGGGAGGCCGCAGATAGATACTGCCCCTGTGAGGAAGAACAGGGCCGTCCAAGGCATCTTTTTTATAAGCCCTCCCAGTTCCTCTATGTTTCTCGCATGGGAGCTGTAAACTACGGAACCGGCGCTCAGGAACAAAAGGCCTTTAAAAAGGGCGTGGTTAAGGGCGTGTAGCAGCCCTGCCGTCAGGGCGATTAAGGCCGGACCGTGTAACCCCACGGATGAAAAGACCATAGAGGCACCTACACCCATGAGGATTATACCGATATTTTCTATGCTGGAGTAGGCAAGGAGTTTCTTTATGTCGTTTTCCACCAAGGCGTAAAGTATCCCGAAAACCGCCGACACCGAGGCAACCACAAGTATTACTCCTCCCCACCACATACTGCCCCCTCCAAGAACATCCATCACCATTCTTATCAGTCCATAAACGGCCACCTTTATCATGACTCCAGACATGAGGGCGGAAACGTTGCTGGGTGCGGCTGGATGTGCCTTGGGAAGCCATATATGTAAGGGCACTATCCCTGCCTTTATACCGAAACCAATGAAGAAGAATACAAATAAAAGGTCCTTTAATCCCCCCGGAAGATCGCCTGCCGAGGTCCTGAAGGCTGTGAAATCGAGGGACCCCGAATGCCTGTAAAGGAGCAGAAAGGCAGTCAGGATGAAGGCTGTGCCCGCATGTGCCATCAAGATGTAGATAAATCCGGCCGATACAGACTCCTCCTTTTCATACTCGTAGACCACAAGGAAGTAGGAGACCAGTGTCATAGTTTCCCAAAAGATAAGAAAGATCATGGCGCTGTTTGCAGTTACAACCCCGATCATGGAAAGGATAAAGAGATTGATGCCAATACAAAGAAGCCCTACGTCCCTTTTGTGGTAATGTTCTTCGTTGTAACCTATAGAGTAAATGGAAATTGCCAGGGTGAGTAAGGATATAATCAGCAGGAAGAAGGCGGCCACGTTGTCCAGAAAGAAAGCAAAATCCACCCAAGGGATAAGGCCAGGCAGGTTGAAGGAGAAGGCCTTTCCGGTGCTGAGTATATTACCGGAGAGAAAGAGCCCGCACACTGCCGCCAGTGCAGTAAAGGCGCTTGAGACATAACTGCAAATTCTTGGGGAGCCTCTTAATATGAGGCCTGAGAAGGTTCCAAGAAGAAGCAGAAGATTCATCAGGATAAAAGATTCTTTACTACCCATAGGGGGAGACAAAATAGGATTGTGAAAATTGAAGAAGCCCATCCCAAAGGAAGTAAACTGCAGGCAGATATGTTGAAGCCAGCCGGTCGGTCTTAGAATCAGGCAACGAACCTAAGGAGGTAAGGTTTTTTAGACAGGCGCCGGACCCCAAAGTCTGCCTAGATTTACCTGGGGGCCCAGGGAGATACCAAAAATATGGAATGGGCACATAGCCCAACGCTACTACCTCTTTGGCACCTAATGTCATTACGCAAGCTGGGTGCCCACATTTATCAGATAAAATTTAACCCCTGTATTTTCAGGGGATTTGGACAATTCCATTAAAAACGGGCAAATCCTAGCAAATTGCGCAAACTGTGTCAAGATATTTTCACTCAGTGAAATGAACCCAAGTTGTTGGGAAGTCCCCGGCCTTTATTGGTTTAATACTTTATAGAAATGAGCTTGTCAGTTGATTTGTCTCGTTTCTACGGGGAATTGATTGTTGTATTCCCACAAGTCGAAAAAGCTTTTGACTTGGTGCAGGTCTGCTGGTAGCATTGCGCCCTAATGAGGGGTAACTCTGGAAAACCATCCCTTACGGAGTTCTCTGTCACCGGAGAGTTTCCCATGGACTGTGTCAATGGACTCCCAGATTGTGGACCCTAATGGGCCTGTCGCTGATTGACTGGGTCATTATAGGATTTTACTGTGGCCTCTCCTTAGGGGTTGGTATCTATTTCTCCCGCCGAGCCAGCAAGAATATCCGCGAGTTCTTTTTATCCGGAAGCTCCCTGTCCTGGTGGCTGTTGGGTACTTCTATGGTGGCCACCACCTTCGGTGCCGACACGCCTCTTGCAGTGACTGAATACGTGAGGAATGACGGTATATGG
>MHZB01000091.1 GCA_001828605.1 Planctomycetes bacterium RIFCSPLOWO2_12_FULL_50_35
ACCCACTTGCCCAATATATCCGTCTCTATATTCACACGGTCGCCTACCTTCTTAAGGCCCAGTGAGGTATTCTCCAGGGTATAGGGGATTAAGGCCACTGAGAATTTTCCGGGGGCTAAATCCACCACGGTCAGGCTGATTCCGTCCACCGCTACAGAACCCTTTTCTATCATATTCTGTGAGAGTTCGGGGCCTACGGAGAACCACATGGTGCACTGTCCGGGGTGGGACTCTATCTTGTCTATAGTGCCGGTGCCGTCCACATGACCCTGCACAAAGTGTCCCCCAAGACGGTCGCCTACGGCAAGCGCCATTTCCAGATTTACTTTATCCCCGGGTCTCAACTCACCCAGTGTGGAGCGTTTCAGGGTCTCCTGAGAGACGTCAAAGCTGGCAGTACCAGCCTTAATGTCCACCACTGTAAGGCAGACGCCTTCTATGGACAGGCTGTCACCGCTTTTCAATTCTTTGGCCAGTGGGGCAACGTCTATTTGCAGTCTGCCTCCCCGGCCCACACGCGCCAGGCCCTTCACAGTGCCTATATTTTCTATAATACCAGTAAACACGATCTACTCCCTCACAGGGCAACCACAGGGGATTGCTCCTACAAGTTTAAATGGTGCGTCGAGACGCACTCTACGTAACTATATAATTGTCATTCTTGGGCAGTTACACTGCCAAAGAATGTAGCGTGCGAGCTTGCTCGCACGTTGAACGTGGCAACTTGTAGGGGCGAACCTGCCGCTCGCAGCGGTCGCACCGCTCGCCCTGGGCAGACACAGAGGTCTGCCCCTACGAAGCCACTTGAAACACTTTTACAGAAATCTCACTTTGCGGTGAAGCCGCCGTCCACCGGCAGGATAGCCCCTGTCACCCAGCTTGCCTCATCCGATGCAAGATAGAGACAGGCATAGGCGATGTCCTCCGGTTCACCCAGCCTGCCAAGCGGGTGCTGTGCCGATACCTCTTTTGCCACAGTTTCGTAGCCGCCGTGCTTCTCCATCCATTCCCTGGCCATGGGCGTATCCACCACGCCGGGGCAGATGCAGTTTACCCTGATTTTTCTCTCCGCCAGGTCGAGCGCCATGCTCCTGGTAAGGTTAACCACCGCCCCCTTTGAAGCGCAGTAGGCGACGGCCTTGGGGTAGCCGACGATGCCGAATATTGAGGCCATATTTATGATACTGCCTCCCGTATTCTCCATCTTAGGTACGGCAAACCTGCTCACCAGATAGATGCCCTTTACGTTAATATTCATTACCACGTCCCATCCGTCCTCATCCGTCTCAACCGTACCCCCGGACTTGTAGTTCACACCGGCATTGTTCACGAGGATATTTAACCTGCCGAAGACTTTTGTGGTCTCTTTAACCATCCTCTCCGCATCTTTTGATGCAGAGACGTCTCCCTCGACCATTACGGCCTTTCCACCACCAGACTTGATTACAGAGACGGTTTCCTCCAACGGCCCCTTGCGCCTGCCGGTTACGGCCACCTTCGCCCCTTCTTTTGCGAAGACAATGGCCGTAGCCCTGCCTATACCCGTGCCGCCGCCGGTGATCAGCGCTACCTTGTCCTTTAGTCTCAGGGTTATCTCCTACGTCATCCTGACCAAAGCATATATGTAGCGTCCGATCTCCGCATCGGACGCATGAGGAAGACGTCTGGTACGTAGACCAGACGCTACAGTTTTTATGGTACAAAGTAGTTTTTATATCAATTCTGCCAGGACAGTTAGCCCTGCAACTACCTTTTGACCTTCCTTAACCATGATGCGGACGGGGGTATTTTTTGGTATAAAGAGTTCCAACCTGGAGCCAAACTTCACCATGCCAAACCTCTGTCCCTGCTCCAGGCGCTCACCAACCCCTATGGGACAGACGATGCGCCTGGCTACCAGACCAGCAATCTGTTTTACGAGAAATCTACTGCCGTTATCTGCCACCAGGCCGATTGAGTTGTTTTCATTCTTGAGTGAGGCGTCTTTTGTGCGAGCGTCAAAGAAACTGCCCCTCTGATAGTCAATAAACTCCACACGGCCGCTACAGGGGATTCGGTTTACGTGCACATCGAAGATGGACATGAATATACTGACTTTTGTGGCCTTATCCTTTAGATATCTATCCTCGTCTACAGAGGTTACCTCGACCACGGTGCCGTCGGCCGGGGCAAGGAGTCGGGCCTCGTTTTTCATAATGCCTCTCTCGGGGTCCCGGAAGAAGTATAAAACGAATCCAAAGGCCGAAAGGAATATGATACTTGCCCAGGAAATTCCCGCCGAAAAAGCGAATAGCGCTCCCCCCAACAATATAATGGTAAAGAAGGTCAGTTCCCTCGGTGCGTAGTTAGTGATGGGTAGCCGCATTATTCGTCCCTGCGGTGTTGCGGGTCTCTTGGACGTCAGGGAGATTGGGAGGCCCTTCACCGTCGAAGTAATAACTGCATCTGTGTCTGAGGAATTTGATGTCCCAAGGTTCGATGGGGAATACGGCGCACTGTTTATAGCGGCATTCATATACGGTGCAGCTGTTATCCCCGTCCAGGTGAGGACACTTGAACATTATGCTGCAGCAGTCTCCGCATCTGTTACACTCGCCCCTGCGGAGTTCCAGTTGGGCGCGCACATAGTCCTCCCGGAAGTGGACCAGGTAAAATCGGCGGAGCTTGCCTACGCCTTCCTCTAATTTTTGTATAAAATAACCTGTGAACATCTAAGGCTTGTTCCTCAAAAAAGAAGACCTTGCAAGACACCTCGTCTATTACATTTCGTTCGCGGCAATTACAGAATCCCTGCGGCAGCAAGGTGTGCTCAGACACGACCAACACTGCTAAAACAAAACTCGACACTTTACCGCCAGGTAGGCGGTAGTTCTATTAACCAGAAATACCTCTTAAATGCCTTTGCGGACGGTTGAAAAGGGATGATAACAGTCCCCGCTGGGGCTGTCAAGGAGGTAACGGGTACGACGTGGGTGTACGCCAGTTCTTTAATTATGCCTTAACAATTCATGGGCTGACAGAGTAATGTATTCTTGAGACCCTGCAAAACTCCACATAACCGTCATTCTTAAGGAGCCGAGAGGCTGCGTTTTTAATCATTTGAGACATATACAAAAATCGCTTCGTCGCTTATAATGCGTTGGGTCTTTTGAGCAAAGTTGGTAAAACAACGGTCCTTATGGTCGTTGATGTTTTCCAACGAAGTTCTACTGCGTTGTCTACCATCCCATCCCTCCAGGATGACCCACCCGAGGCGTGTGCAGGTTTTCCCAGGTCTTATTTGTTTTGCCCAATCTAAACGTTGTGTGCTAGAATTTTACTGTGGGCAGTGTTAGATATTAAGTGGTACGCAAATTATGGGTAAACGGCATTTAATGAGCGGTGCTGAGGCTATGGCCGAGGCGGCTATAAGGGCGGGATGCCGCTTTTATTTTGGGTATCCTATCACTCCACAGAGTGAATTGGCAGAGTATCTGGCCAGAGAACTCCCGAAGAGGGGAGGGGTATTTCTGCAGGCGGAGAGTGAGATAGCTGCCATAAACATGGTCTTTGGGGCATCGGTTACAGGCGCAAGGGCAATGACCTCCTCCTCCAGCCCCGGCATCAGCCTGAAACAGGAGGCTATCTCGTATATGGCGGGATGTGAGCTGCCGGGTGTCATAGTAAACGTATGCCGCGGAGGCCCCGGACTCGGCAACATAGCGCCGTCCGAGGCAGACTACTTCCAGGCGGTAAAGGGTGGAGGCCACGGGGACTATAGGAATATAGTCCTGGCACCCTCCTCCGTTCAGGAGGCGGCAGACCTATCATACCTGGCCTTTGACATATCAGAGAAATACAGAAACCCCGTGATGATCCTGTGCAGTGCCGTTATAGCTCAGATGGTGGAACCAGTGGAGTTCATGTCTCCCAGAAGGCCTGAAGAAGTTGAAAAGCCATGGGCGCTAACAGGCGCAAAGGGCAGGGAGCCCCGGGTAATAAAGTCCCTGCGCCTAAGCGAGCAAGAACTTGAGGAACATAACAGACACCTGCAGGAAAAGTATGCAACGGTTAAAGCTAAAGAGGTAAGGTATGAGACACGTTACCTAGAAGATGCGGAGCTGGTTATAGTCGCATTTGGCACCAGCGCGCGCATAGTAAGCACTGCGGTGGAAACAGCCAGGGAAAAGGGATACAAGGTAGGGCTGCTGAGGCCCATTACGTTATTCCCGTTTCCCACCCACGTCATCCGAAAACTTGCCGAGCGGGTCAAGAAATTCATGGTCTTTGAGTTAAGCGCCGGTCAGATGGTGGAAGACGTGGAGATAGCGGCAGCCGGCAAAGCGGCGGTAAATTTCTACGGTAGGATGGGCGGCAGTGTCCCGTCACCGGAAGAGGATTTTGAAAAAATAGTGGATTGTTACAGGGGCTAGACATGAAGCTGGTGTTCGACAGACCAAAGAGCATGAAGGATACAGTGATGCACTACTGTCCGGGCTGCTCTCATGGTGTGGTAACCAGGATAGTGGCGGAGGCCATAGACATCCTTGATATCAGGGAAAAGACGGTCTGTGTGGCCCCGGTAGGCTGTGCGGTATTTCTCTACGAGTATCTCAATCTCGACGTAACGGAGTCTCCACACGGGCGGCCGCCGGCAGTGGCCACCGGAATAAAACGGGCACGCCCCGACCTCTTTGTATTTACCTATCAGGGTGACGGTGACATAGCAGCCATAGGTCTGGCGGAGATACTCTCAGCCGCCAACCGCGGGGAGAATTTCTCTGTGGTGTACGTAAACAATACGGTCTACGGGATGACGGGTGGGCAGATGGCCCCCACCACCATGCTGGGCCAGCGAACTACCACCACACCTTACGGCAAAGGAGCCATGGATGGTCGTCCGTTGAGGATGGCCGAGTGGATTGCCTCTCTGGATGGACCTTCATACGTAGCCCGCATGGCGGTGAATACACCGGCCAACGTAAAAAAGGCAAGAAAGACGGTAATAGAGGCATTCCGGATGCAGCTTGAAGGCCGCGGTATGTCCTTCGTCGAGATACTGGCTGCATGCCCTGTAGGATGGGGTCTAAGCCCAATCGAGGCCCTCGCAAGGGTAGAGAAAGAATTGATCCCATATTATCCTCTTGGAGTGCTTAAGTCGGTTGACAGCCACAAGGCGGGATAAGTTGAGACCTCTGCAGGATACCACAGATGTCATTCTGAGTCCGCCTCTGGCGGACGAAGAATCTCGTAAAACTCAAGATTCTTCGCTTCGCTCAGAATGACAATAAGGGTACTAGGGCATCTTTCAGGAGTTTTCAGAGTTATGTATCACGACCTGATAATCTCCGGCTTCGGTGGTCAGGGCATCCTGGCAGTAGGCAGGTTATTGGCCCACACCGCCATGCTGGAAGAAAAATACGTCACCTTTCTACCCTCTTATGGACCTATTATGAGGGGAGGCACCGCCAACTGTACGGTGGTCGTATCCTCTAAACCCATCGGATCCCCTATCGTGCGTAACCCTCAGTCTGCAATATTCATGAACGCCCCGTCTGTCGTCAGTTTCGAGGAAAGGGTGAAAACCGAGGGACTTATATTGTACAACTCTGACCTTGTTGACAAAGCGGACAGCAAGAGAACAGATGTGGATAAAATCTTTATACCTGCCAACACCCTTGCCGAGGAGGCGGGTAGCGGCAGGGTTGCCAACATGGTACTAATGGGGGCATTTATTGAGATTACACAAGTAGTCGGTATGAAAAGCGCCGTCAAGTGCCTTAAAGAGGTAGTTAGTGAGAAACATATAGACCTGTTTCAGGCAGACCAGGCCGCCCTGATAAAAGGGTCAGAATTTGCAAGGTGCCACACCCCAGCAAGAAAGTAGGGGCGACCCGTCGGGTCGCCCCCCTGGTTATAAACACGTACAGATTACCTATACACCTTTATCGCCACCTGCGGGCACATCTCGGCACACAGTGCATCACCCGCGCAATGGTGCTCCGGGTCTTCAAAACAGGTATAGTGATACCCCCTAACATTCATCCTCTCTGAGAGACGGATCAATTTGTGCGGGCAGATGTTAATGCATATCTCACACCCGTTACACTTTTCCGCATCAATTACTATCTTTCCCATTTCATGTCCCTCTGCATACCATACACCTGTCTCGTCTAACATTATTCTCATCCATGAGGCTAATCTTTGTCAAGGCCAAGGTGTGGAATACAGTGAAGCAGAGTAAAAAACCGGCACCACATAAGTAGAGACCTCTGCAAAAGTACCCTTTTATGGAGTAGGGGCGAACGGCCGTTCGCCCCTACTATGTTGCTGGCCATTGTAGGGGATGTAATATATTACGCCCTTACCCCAAAATTTTGGCTTTTTCAAAAACGAGACCTCTGCAAAACTCTAATAGGTTTCTTTAATGTCCCCCCTCCCTTGAGGGGAGGGGGAGGGTGATACCCCAACATCCTAAGTGTATCTAGTATAAGTAAATATATTGAGGTTAACAATCACCCCCACCCTTATCCTCCCCCCTCGAGGGGGGAGGATAAAACTTGGCTTGAACCCTGTAAAGCACACTTTTCCAGAGCTTTCAAAACCTCAAGTATTTGAAATAATTAACAAAAGAAAATATAATTTGTTTAAGTAAATGGTATCATTGATCTCCCAAGGGCTTAAGATAACAAATTTTATATAGTTGTTAGACCTAAAAATACGTACGGGAGCATTGAAAATGAAACTCGCATCTTTATTTATCACGGTTTTTCCCCTCATCTTACTTACACATATGGGTTTTACAACCCCGGCCTTGGCAGAGAAGGTCTTTGACCCCGTGTGCGAGATAAAGGTTGAGGAAAACGACGACACCACCATACCTGCGGAATACGACGGGAAACACTACTACTTCTGCTCTGAAGAGTGTTTCAATAAGTTCCAAAATGCTCCGGACGAATACGCCTGCGTCTGCCCGCCTGGGAGCAAGGACTGCGCCCACTGCCAGGGCACGGCGGCAAGGTGTCCCTGCAGCTTAGAAAAGCACAAGGGTGGGCATGAGGAACACGGACACCACCCCGAACATGAACACTAAATGGTGGCCGTCTTGACCCGGTGGGAGTGACACTCGATATTAACCGCCACGGGAAGACTGGCGATGTGACAGGGGTGTTTCTCAATATGCACAGCAAGGGCTGTAATCCTGCCGCCAAGTCCCTGCGGTCCTATACCCAGGTTATTAATCTTATCAAGCAGCTCCCGTTCCAGCTCCTGCATACCGGCATCTCCATTGGGACTGCCAATTGGCCTCAGAAGGGACTTTTTTGCCAGGAGGGCGCACATATCAAAGGTACCTCCCAAGCCCACACCAATTATGTTTGGCGGACATGCCTTTGCCGCACCTCCCTTAACTACACCGACAACAAAATCCACCACGCCTTGCCTTCCCACCGCCGGTGTAAGCATCGCAATATGACTCTGGTTCTCACAGCCGCCGCCCTTTGCCATCACCGTCAATTTAAGTCTGTCCCCCGGCACTATCTCGGAATGTATAACACACGGCGTATTGTCGCCGGTATTTACACGCTTGAGAGGGTCTTTCACTATTGACGCCCTGAGGTAGCCGCTTTTATACCCCTCCGAGACCCCTTTTTGTACAGACTGCTCGAAATCCCCACCCACAACCTCCAGTTCATTACCCAACTCTGCGAACACAACGGTCGCACCAGTATCCTGACATGCGGGGTAAACGCCCTTTCTGGCGATGCGGGCATTCTCCAGTATCTGCGACAGGACATCGCGTCCAACCGGTGATTCCTCCCTTGTGAGGGCATCTTCCAGGGCCGATATAAGGTCCTCGTTCAGTTCATAATTGGCAGCAATACACAGCCCTTTTATGGTCTCTGTAATGGTTCTCGCATTTATAGTCCGCATAGTTTTTACACCTTGAGACCTCTGCAAAAGCCCCCTAATACTGCATTGTCATTCTGAGCGAACCCCGTACCGAAATGGTACGGGGCGAAGCGTGTAGCGTGGCAGTTTACTGCCACGTTGGGCGTTGGAGCAAGCTCCAACGCTACATCAGAGATTCTTCGGTCGTTTCGCTCCCGCAGAATGACAGTTTGGGTATTTTGCGGAGGTCTCATCTTATATTTAAAAACGCAAGCCGACAAGGAACGGGTTTGAACGCCTTTCCCTGCCAATGGTGGTAGTAGGACCGTGTCCGGGGTAGACCTTTACGCCGTCTCCCAGCGACAGTAGTTTGCTCCGTATAGAGTTCGCCAGTTCTTCCGAAGAACATCCGGGAAAATCGGTGCGGCCGACCGAGCCCGCAAACAGGGTGTCGCCCACAAACACCCTGTCCTCCGTCAAATAACATACACCACCCTTTGAGTGCCCGGGGGTGTGCGCCACCCTTAATTCTATGTTGTCAAAGCTTATGACATCTCCATCAACTACAAATCTGTCCACATGCGGTTTTTCCACTTCAGGGCAGCCGAAGTATCCGGCCTGTTCTTCGAGGATATCCAACAACTCCAGGTCGTTTTTGTGGATGAGAAAAGGCGCAGAGGTGAGTTCCTTAAGCCTCTTGGCAGCCCCTACGTGGTCAAAGTGGCCGTGAGTAGCCAGGATATATCGTATCTTACCCGAAAGCCTATGTGCCTTAACCACACGCATAATCTCATCGGGTTCGTCGCCGGGGTCTATAATCACCCCCTCCCCACCATCCCGCGAGCCGAGTACATAACAATTTACCGCAAGCGGACCTACCTCAAGTGTTTCCAGTATCATTCCGGTGGATTATGCCTCTTAAAGGATGAAATCAAAGTGAAGAAGAATCTTAGAAGTAATTATACAAGTACTTGTTGGAGTTTCAAAGGACGTTTTGCAGTACCACGGTGTCATTCTGAGCGAAGTGTCGTAGCAGCCCCTGGGCAGACACGCGGGTCTGCCCCTACTACCACGTTAAATCCGCCTCAGGTGGAGAGCAAGCTCCAACGCTACATCAGAGATTCTTAGGTCGCTTCGTTTCCTCAGAATGACAGCTTTACAAGGTTTTTCAGAGGTCTCAAATTATGTATTGTCATTGCGAGCGGAGCGACACTCTCGTTTATAGCATGTAGTTGCCCCATTTATGAGGCGCTGTAAGCTCGATAAATCGAGCAGCTACAGAATAGCATGTAGTGGCAGAGCTTGCTCGCACGTCGTGTTCTATCCTGAACGTGGCAGCAAGCTGCCACGCTACATAGAAGAACATTTCCACGATAGGTTTCGTTACTACCCCCTCAGTTTAAAGGCGATAAAAGAGAAGCCAAGGACGACAAATGAGCTTGCCGCTGCCGTAGGGCCGTAGGGGAGGTCTAGTAAATAGGATAGGAAGAAGGCAAAGGTAGCGGTAGAGACCCCCTGTATGGACGATATGATAAAGGCGTTTCTCAGGCGGGTGCTCAGGATAAGCCCGTTTATGGGTGGGAGTATTATGGCCGCAATTATCATCATATTACCGGCTATCATTATGCCTATGGCTATGGCTGCACCGATGGTGAGGTACAGGATGAGATTCCACAGACGGGCATTTATACCCAGTGCCCTGGCCATATCGTAATCAAATGATACAAAGACGAGTTCTTTATAAAATAGGAGGTGTATGGTGATTATGGTAACTACTGCGCCCAGAGCGATGTACACCTGCAGGGGAGAGATGGCCAGGATGTCGCCATAAACGATATTTTCTATCTCATGAAGCCCCAGGGCACTCTTGGCCATCAAAAGGATGGTAACTGCGGAAGCAGTTATGAAACCAAGACCGATTATGGCCTCTTGTGAAAGCCTTTTTCCACTGGGATTTGTTGACATCCCGAACATCCCTAAGAGGGTAAAGAGTATGGAGAAGGCCATCGGTGGGAGGCCCAAAAGGAGGGCAAAGGCCACGCCTAAAGAAGATATCTGGGCGATGGCTACGCCGACGAATATTATCCTCTTTAATACAATGTATACCCCCAGGTAGGAGCATATAAAGGACACCAGGATTATGCCCGCTATAGCATACCTGAAAAGGCTTATCGTAGTGAGAAAGTCATCCATTATTGTTCCTGTGTTCTAGGTGAAGTATCGCCCTTTGCCCGTCTACCTCAAGAATCTTTACCTTCATTGCATAGATTTTTTCCAAATTGTCCTCCGTGAGTATGCAGTGCAGTTTGCCTACATACATTGTTTCCTGGTCGATTATGGCCAGTCTGTCTACATAGTTGGCCATGACGTTTAGGTGATGGCTTACCATAAGCACCGTGAGGTGTTGGTTCATGTGGAGGTCTCTTATCAGCTCCATTATTTCGTGTTCCCCTTTGATGTCGAGGCCGTCGGTAGGCTCGTCAAGGATCAGCATGACGGGTTTCCCGGCCAGTGCCCTTGCAATTAGCACCCGCTGTTTCTGACCGCCCGAGAGGTCTCTGAATGCGGTATAGACATTTCCCTCCATGTTCACGCAGGCGAGGGCATAATGAACCGTTGAGTAGTCCTCCTTCTTGGGTTTTTTCAGGAGCCCTATGCCGGCATATCTGCCCATCATCACTACTTCCATAACGGTAAGGGGGTACAATTCATCGAGGAATTCTCTCTGTGGGACGTATCCTATGGCCATCTTGCCCTTCCTTATATCCTCTCTGAAAGTAAGTGTGCCGCTCTTGGGCTTTATTGTCTTGAGCAAGGCACGGAGTATGGTGGTCTTGCCTGAGCCGTTAGGCCCGGCTATCCCAAGGAAGTCCCCCCTTGTTACGGTCAGGTTAACGTCTTTAAGAACGATTTTCTTACCGTATCCCAAGACTACCTTTTTGAACTCGACTAAACGGTTGTTCATCTTATCAAGGACTCTTAAAAAGCTGGCGAATGTCTTTGATTTAGTCCCTTCCCTTAATAGGAGGTGGTAAGTCGTAGCGTCCAATCTCCGCATTGGACACCATACGTCTGGTGCGGAGACCAGATGCTACATTCTTTTTTGTGGAGCCCAGTCCATCTCATGCGGGTCACTGGCTATTGTGGGGGCGTAATATATTATGCCCCTACTCCAAAATTTTATATTTCTCAGAGGTCTCCTTGTTCAACTTCTGGGCTTTATTCCTGCCTCGTGGAAGGCGTTTATGAGTTTGCCCAGAAGGTGGTCAAAGAGGGAGAAATAGTCTGGAGCCCCTTCCTCTCCCATAACGGAAGGAGAAGCGACGACAAGCACCGCGCCCGCCTTCTCTGCCACGAACTCAGATACCTTTGTTTCATAAAAGGGTTCCTGCAGGATTATCTTCACGTCCTCAGCCTTCATTGTCTCTATCAGTGATGATATATGAGAAGGCGACGGCGGCACCCCCGGTTTCGGCTCCACGTAACCGATTACCACCAACCCGAACCTCTTGGCGAAGTTAGGCCAGGTCTGGTGGTAGGTGACAATCTTGGTTCCCCAGTAGGGCCTCATCATCTCCTCCCATTTAGGCAGCATCTCATCAATCTTCTTGTCGAACTCCTGCTTGTTTTTCTCAAAATATTCGGAGTCCTTTGGGTCAATCCGCTTCAGGCCCGCGAGGATATTGTCGGCAATTACCTTGCCGTTAAGCGGGTCCATCCAGTAATGGGGGTTGCCGTAGAGGTGTATGTCCCCAAGCTCTCTGGTTACCCTAACCTGTGGTATTTCCAATATTTCCGTCCCAATGGACGCGTCAACGTAGCCGGGGCCGCCCTTAATTATGTCTTTGTTCCTTGCCCCTTCGGCCAGTATAGGGGCCCACAGCTCCAAATCAAGACCGATCTTTACAAACATATCCGCCTTGTGCAATTTTAACATGTAGCTTGGCCTAACGTCCACGTAATGTGGATTTTGGTATCCCTGGATAATATGGTCTACCTCTACCTTATCACCTCCCACGAACTTAGCGATGGAGGCAAGGTCTGTGGAGGTGGTAACTATCTTAATCTCCGCCGCAGCACCCTTCTGGGGCGCAGCGATAGACAAAAACGCCGCTATCAGCAAGGTCCATTTGTACATCCTTCCCATGGATTGTTCTCCTATACCTAAAATGGATGTGGCCTATGCACGCCTATACTGAATGTAGCCTGCAGCATAATACTGTCGTCACTGCCGGGGCCGTTTGCAATATGCCTCTTGGTATGGGTGTAGGTCAAGCGATACCGTGCGAAATCACTCTGCCAGAAGGTCCAGTACGGGGAGACGGCCCATTCGTAGTCACCATCTTTTACGGTCAGAAACTGCGAGTAGTCGAACCTGAGTCCCGCAAAATTGCGGCGTGTCAGTTGATACTCTCCAAAGGTGTAGGCTCCCCAAGCGTTACGTCGGCGTTGCTTAATGGATTCCGTATCGCCGGCAGAGGTCACTTCCGTGGTTTCACTAATATTGTGCGGCTGACTGGCGATGAATTCTGTCTGCCAGAGGAAGGACCTATAAGGTTTAAGCCTCTCGGTTACAGGTTTCCATTTGTATGTTATGTTGAAGCCCTCCATGTCTACCCGTCTTTGGTTATCGGCAAGGAGTCCCTCGGGGAGGACGCCTGTGGCGCCGGTAAGGCCCACCTCCAGGACAGAGTTTGGCGTAAGCTCGTGAAAAGACTTAAGATGCATGAGATACATTGCATCGCGTGCCGTTGGTGTTGAGACCTCTCCGGTCAGTTCTATCCACCTGTCCCAAGGGTTTGGCACCAGCCAGCTTATGGAGAGCCCTGTCATTGTAAGCCCTTCTTCCCCAAGTAGGTTCTTTACTACGTTGGGATAATCTGCCTGGAACAATTCTGGCCGGTGAGTCCTATTGACCTTCCCGAAGGCGGACCTGAACATGCCCACCTTGGGCTGAATGCCGTAGGGCAAGGTAAGCAAGGTCAGATAAGCCTCTTCTATCTTAAAGTCCTTTGCATCGTCCATTTCGAGGAAGAAGTCCGCCCTGGCATAGGGGTCTATTACACTCTGCAGTCCGAGCTCCACTTCCCTAAAGGCAAACCTGTCGGCAAATTCATTATCCGCAAATCCGCCGTCCTCGAAGAGCAGACCCCTTCCAGGGTTTATAAAGGTTCCAAGGAAGTCGCCTATAACGCTTATATCCGGATTATAGCTCTGGGATACACCACCGGGTCTTAGTTGTATACCGAAGATATCACGGGGAGTTTCCTTTGCAACTGGGGGATAAGTGAGTCCCTTTCCCGGTGCCGATTCCTCACCCATAAGTTCCTTGAACTCATCTTCGGTCTTTGCCTTCTCTTCAGGGGTTGTCCCTTCTTTTAGCGCCGCAGGCCTTACATTGGGCAGTGTTTCAAGCTTGCCCCAGTTATGTCTCTCTTTTTCCTCCTCAATGGTGGCCAGCTTTTCTTCCACTTCATTCAGCTTTAAGTCGTAAGATCTCTTCATTCTAGACATCTCGTCCCGTAACTTTGTGAGCTCGGCCTGCACGTCCGTT
>MHZB01000092.1 GCA_001828605.1 Planctomycetes bacterium RIFCSPLOWO2_12_FULL_50_35
GATGACCCAAACAACCTCAACATTATGGAGAAGGCCGGAATAAGCGTAGGGGTTAACGCCTGCTACACCATCAGGAGGTCTGCGACCTTCCTGGTGGACAGTGGAGACTTGAGGGAGGTTGTTGACCTCCTTGCGGTGGGTTATAAGGCGGCAGATGTCTGGGAGCACTGGCTCCAGGACGCCAGACGTAAACTGATACACGTCTTTGCAGCGGCGGTGCCTTTTGCAGCCGGGCTAGCGCCTACGCTTATCCTGGTTTCCTTATGTGTAGCCATTGCAATCTACTCTATTTCGGAATGGATAAGACTCAACGGCAAGATATTCCCCCTTGTGGGCCATATAACGGTTTCATGCATACGCAGCGAGGAGAAACGATACTTTGTTTTAGCGCCCATTACACTTACACTGGGCATAATAATTTCTCTTATCCTTTTTTCTTATGAGGTGTCCGTCGCCGTTATACTGATACTTGCGTTTGCGGACAGCGCCGCGGCACTGGCTGGGAGGGCCTGGGGGACGAGGCGCATACCGTATAATAGGTCTAAGAGTCTTCAGGGGTCTATGGCGGCCTTTATGGTTGCGTGCTTATGTACCGCGATTTATTTTCCCATCGTAGTGTCCATAGCTGCCGCCTTTGTATCCACTTTCATTGAGTCGCTGCCGATAGGCGACGACAATATCACCATTCCCGTCGGAACGGGGATTGTGCTTACAACAATGGTCGGGTAACATATGCGAATCCTTGGGGTAGATTACGGTAAAAAGAGACTGGGCCTGGCGATAAGCGATCCCCTGTGTATTACGGCTCAGGGATTGCCGACCCTTGAGCGCAGGGACATTGCGCACGACATGGAGGCGCTTGCCGGGATTATCCAAGAATGGGGAATAGATGAGATAGTCGTGGGTCTCCCCAAGAGAATGGATAACACCCTTGGGGAGGCCGCGCAGGAAGCGCTCGCCTTCGCCGAGGAACTCAGGGGACGTTTCCCGCTGACTGTGCACCTGATGGACGAGCGCCTGAGCACGGTAAGGGCCCACAGGGCCATGAAGGAAGGCGGACTCTCCAGAAAGAAGCGGACGGAGAGGGCTGATATGGTCTCTGCGCAGCTTATCTTGCAGGACTATCTTGACCAAAAAAGCAGGAGGAGCCGTGAAGGAAAAGATAATAATTGAACAAGGCGACCTTACAGAAATGGACGTTGACGCCATCGTGAACGCCGCAAACAACGACCTAATACTTGGCGGCGGTGTAGCCGGCGCAATCAGACGGAAGGGCGGCCCCTCTATCCAGGAAGAATGTAACAAAATTGGTCCCATACCCATCGGGGAGGCGGTCATTACCAGCGGTGGTAATCTGAAGGCCCGATACGTGATACATGCGGCAAGTATGGCGCTCAGGGGCCCCCTTACTACCAGTGAAGCACTCGTTGAGTCTACAAGGAATTCGCTCTTGAGGGCCGACGAGAAGAAGCTGAAGACAATTGCCTTTCCGGCCATTGGCACCGGCGTGGCCGGTTTCCCCGTAGGTAAGTGTGCGGAGCTGATGATAGCAACCGTGCTTAAGCATCTTAAAAGCGGAAAGAGCAGTCTGGAAAAGGTCTACTTTGTCCTCTTTGACAAAGCCGCCTGCGACACCTTTAAGCAGTACTTGGCAGGCGTCAGGTAGTTTGCACGAAGGGCAATGACTTACTGGAGGCGTAGGACGCACCTGGACGTACCGTAGCTGCATTGTAGCACACAATGATGCCTAGTTATCGGCCTCCCCCTTTCCATAGGATGACAGGTTCGCTATGGGCGGGTCTGCCTGCGGTATGGCCTCTGATACGAGGGTAAGGGGAGGGTATGCCGTATTAGCCTTGATAAATGGAGTTTTGCAGAGGTTCCAACGTGATAAGGAAAGCAATTATATCCGACACGGAAAACATCCTCAAACTGGTCAATCGCTTTGCGGAAAAAGACCTGATGCTGCCGCGCTCACCCCAGGAGATATACGAGAATATCAGGGACTACTCTGTCTGTGTTGAAGACGGACGGCTGGTTGGCTGCGTTGCACTGCACGTTTTCTGGAAGGACCTTTCTGAAATAAAGTCTCTGGCGGTGGAAGAATCCTCTCAGGGAAAGGGCATAGGCAAAAAACTGGTAAAAAAATGTCTGGAAGAGGCGACTGCGCTAGGGGTAAGCAAGCTCTTTGTGCTCACCTATCTGCCGGAATTATTCCAGCGTCTCGGCTTCCGTATTGCAGAGAAAGAAAGCCTGCCTCATAAAATATGGACAGAATGCGTGAAGTGTCACAAGTTCCCGAGCTGCAAAGAGATTGCCCTAATATTGGATATTCCTACCCCCTCCTAGACCGGCCTGCGACTTCGCTAATGTCTTTATTCCTGTACGCCCGTCTGCTCTCGTAACTTAAGTTCCTTTATCTTCTGCTGCAGGGCCTGGCGGTGCATACCGAGCGCGCTCGCAGTCCGCGTTACGTTGCCGTTGTGAGTGTCCAGACTTCTGGCTATAAACCCTCTTTCAAAGGACTCCACCACCCTCCTCTTCGCCTCTTTAAAGGGGAGGTCATAATCTATGTCCAATATGTTAGCAGGTGGTATCTTACCCATCTCCGGCAGATTAAGTTCACCTGAAAGGTCCTCCATCGTAAGAACAGAATCTCCCGCCAGCACAACCGAACTTTCTATCACGTTGGCCAATTGCCGCACGTTACCGGGCCAGTCATAGGACATCAGCAACTGCATGACATCCCTCGATACGTTCCGTACATCCTTATTGTGCTTCCTGGAAAAAAGCCCCAGAAAATGGTGCACCAGCAGCGGTATATCGCCCCGACGCTGCCGCAGCGGGGGCACCGTTATCTCGACAACCTTCAGCCTGTAGTAAAGGTCTTCACGAAAGTTACCTGCCTTTATTTCGTCACGAAGATTTTTATTGGTGGCGCTGATCACCCGCACATCCACGCTCAACGTTTCTTCACCACCCAGCCTCTCAAACCTCTGTTCCTCAATCGCCCTGAGTAACTTGGCCTGGGTGTTAGTGCTCATGTCCCCCACCTCGTCAAGGAATAAGGTGCCGCCGTGGGCCTGTTCCAACTTGCCGATGCGCCTGCCCGCCGCTCCGGTAAAGGCCCCCTTTTCGTGACCAAAGAGCTCGCTCTCTATCAGGGTATCGGGCAGGGCGGCGCAGTTCATCACCACGAGAGACCCCAGTGAACGTTTGCCTCTCTTATGTATCTCGCGCGCCACCAGCTCCTTCCCACTGCCGCTCTCGCCCAATATAAGCACGGTAACATCCGTTGCCGAGACCTTGTCTATCTTTGCAAATACGTCCTTTATGGCCTCCGCCTGACCAAGAATCTCACCCATGGAGTCGAGGCTGCCCAGCTGCGACCTCAAACGCCTGTTTTCGTCCCTAAGGGCAAGGTTCTCCATGGCGTTCTTGGCAATAAGCCTCAGCTCATCTATCTCGAAGGGCTTGGCTATGTAGTCGTAAGCGCCCTTTTTCATAGCCTCTACGGCTATTTTCTCAGAGCCGTGGGCCGTCACCATAACCACTAAAGGCGGAGACTCTACATCCCGCACCTTCTCTAACACCGCAAACCCATCCATCTCAGGCATGTTTATATCCAAAAAGACGAGTCCGGGAGACTTCGTGTCTATAATACGCAGCGCCTCTGGACCACTTGCAGCCTCATGGATGATATACCCATCCTTTTCCAGGGTCATCTTCATTCCAAACCTGGCGCCCTTTTCATCGTCTACAATTAGTATTGAAGTGCTGCTCACTCTTTCACCCTCTTGCCCATTCGGCGGCCTCTGACAGGGAACCTTCTTGAATCGGCAGCTTTATCACAAAACTCGTCCCCGCTGGGCCGCTCTCAACCTCCACGCTCCCGCCCATCTCTTCCAGACGTTTCTTCACGATGGAGAGTCCTAGGCCCGTGCCTGTTTGCTTAGTGGTATAAAATGGTTCAAATATCTTATCTACGGATTCGGCAGATATGCCGGGCCCGGTATCTGTCACCCTTACCTTCAATCTGTTGTCCTTGTCAACGTCGGTAGTTATAGACAGCGTCCCGCCCTTTGGCATGACCTGTATGCCGTTGTGTATGAGGTTAAAAAACACCTCTTGTAATGCCCCCTCCTCTGCATTAATAAGAGGAATATCCTCAGGGATATCCTGGTGAATGGTCACACCGTTCTTTCCGGCCTCGTGTCTTAGCACAAGTAATACACCGGAGAGTACGTCAGAAAGCCTGTGGTTCTGTCTCCTGCCTCCCGCCGGTTTTGCAAACTGCAAGAGCTGATTAACCACCTTGGCGAGCCTGTCTATCTCACCCACAATAATAGAGAGTGCCTCTCCGCTTTTCTCATTCCACTTGATGTCTTCTTTAAGCACCTGAACGATTGACTTTATCGAACTTAAGGGGTTCTTGACCTCGTGGGCCACGCTGGCGGAGAGCCTCCCCAAACTGAGGAGCTTCTCACTCTCCATTATTCTCCTTTCCAGCTGAAGCTTCTCATCTATTACCTTGGCCTTGTCCAGTGCGGAGGATATCTGGCTGGCAATTATCAATAGCTGCTCAAGATTATCGGCAGGCAGGGGGAAACCTCGTATAGACTTGTCGAGACACAGGAGCCCAACCAAGTTCCTCTCCTCAAATATCGGAAACACATACTGGACATCGAGCGACTTCATCTCGCCTACGATATTAACGTCCTTGGTCTCAGGTCTTTCCAATACCGTAAGTTCCCCCGTAACAAAATACTTGGCAATGTTGCCCACGTCCCTCGGCAGAAGCGCCCGGTTGTTGTCGTCTCCAAACACCTGGACGTTACTCCCCTTGAAGAGTATAAGTTTTGTCTTTTTTGCGCCCGTAGCGTTCTTTATGGCCTTCATCACATAGTTAAGGAGTTTCGGAAGGTTGACCAGCGAATCTTCCGTTATAGTATGACTCAGGTCGGTCAACAGGTATTCGCTGTCGGCAACCCTCCTGAACAAAAGCGTTCTCATGAGGTCCTGCAATTTTTCCTTAACCTTAGGGAACCAATACACCAGGGCGATAACAAGGGTGGCCTCCAGCACCTTGGGGTTTACGTCGTAGTATCTTTCCATATATTTTGAGAACTGCTTTATACCAAAGTAATATAGACAAATGAGTATCAGTGTAAGAAATGAATAAAAGACACTCCTCCTAAGCACAAATTCCATGTAGTTAAAGCGGTACACAAAATATGAGAATATTATGCTGGGAAATATAGATGACAGCATGGCGGCCAGCACAAAGTAGTCGCCAACGTAAGAGAGGTGTCTGCCCTCCAGAAGTACTATAAACCCTATAAAGGTGGCGATAGAAACAAGCACCCAGGATATATAGACGTGAAACCGCTGGTCCTCCGGATCGTCTGCAAGCCTGGAGACCTTGTAGGATATAAGCGCCGTAACGCCCAGGGCAATCATCAGCCACACCACGAAGGGCTTTACAAAGGGCGTTATAGCCGTGAACAGATAGGCCTCTTTAGAAAAGACCATCTCTCTAACGGCCACGGAAAAGGGTAGTACCGGCAGGTACACTACAACGGTTATAAAGCCTTGGAGCCTCTTGCTCATGTGCAGGCCCCTCTCAGTCAGATAAAGGGTCGCCGTGTGGAGGAGCAGGCTGGGGATAAGACCAACGCCGATGTACGCAACGGCATCCGCAACATAATTAATCGGTGAAACACTCCTGCCGAACAGCATCAGGCTGAAAATACTTATCGTATTGCCCACATTCCACATAGCCACCGTTACCACCAGGAAGAAGAAGGCTAGTTCGCTTGGGGTCTTGTTCTTCCTCTGATAGATCAGGGCCAAAAGGACTACGTGGAGGACACTTCCAGCCAGGAATCCCGTAAGGGAGACTATTTCGTACAGCTGCATATATAACACCTTTCTTTAAGGAGTTAAGATAAAATGATAGTTCGAGGTATCCTGCCTGTCAACAGGGAAAAACCTTGTAAAAATATGCTAATTTCTGATATTATCTGAGGTTACCTACTTTACGGGCTTATGCCCTGCAGTATATTCTTAATTAGGAAGGTTTAAGTATGTATAGTATTACAAAGAAGTTAGAGAAACTAAAAAAGAGTCGAAATGCCGTTATCCTCGCCCACAATTATCAAAGGGGTGAGATACAGGATATTGCGGATTTCACTGGCGATTCCTTGGGTCTTTCTCAGCAGGCCGCGAAGACGGATGCGGATGTAATAGTCTTTTGCGGGGTTCACTTTATGGCGGAAACGGCAGCCATCCTGTGCCCCGGCAAGACCGTCCTTTTGCCAGACCCGCAGTCCGGCTGCCCAATGGCCGATATGATAGATGCCGAGGGGCTCAAAAAGAAAAAGGCCGAAAAACCTGACACAAAGGTAGTCTGCTACGTCAACACCACTGCCGCCGTAAAGGCGGAGAGCGATATATGTTGCACATCTTCCAATGCCGTGAAGATTGTCTCATCCATCCCGGAAGATGAGGAAATCCTCTTCGTTCCGGATAAGAGCCTTGGGGCATATGTCTCCTCAAAACTGGGCCGGAAGATGACCTTCTGGCCGGGGTTTTGCCCCACACACCACCGCATCCTGGCACAGGACATCAAGAGACGCAAACGGGAATACCCCAACGCAAAGGTAGTGGTCCACCCTGAGTGCACGGGAGACGTTATTGAACTGGCCGACCACGTGGCAAGCACCACCGGCATTGCCAAATACTGCAGGGAATCAAACGTCAAAGAAATAATCGTGGGTACGGAAAACGGGATAATACACCGCCTCCAAAAGGAAAGTCCTGACAAGAGGTTTATACCGGCCACCGAACTGGCAATATGTCCCAACATGAAAAAGAACACCCTTGAGAAGGTACTGTGGTGCCTTGAGGACATGGACGCAGAAAATGAGGTCACCGTGCCGGAGGACGTTGCGGAAAGGGCAAGACTGGCGATAGAAAGGATGTTGGAGCTTTCGGAACCCAGCCCAGCCCTGAAGACTTAGGAACAAATAAATTTATAAAATATACTTTTACCGCCGTCTACTGCAGGAAACTTACACCGGTGAAGACAAATAAACCAAACGGAAAATTGGAGACGCTCAAAGGCATTATCCGTGACCTGGACAGCGTTGTGGTGGCGTTCTCCGGGGGCGTAGACAGCACCCTCCTGGCCAAACTGAGTCACGACCTGCTGGGAGAAAAGGCGCTGGCAGTAACCGCAAGCTCAGAGACATACCCCGCCCACGAACTCGAGTCGGCCAAGAGACTGGCCAGGGAAATCGGCATTACCCACCTGATAATCGAAACAAAAGAACTGGAGATAAAGGGCTTCAGCGGTAACCCCCCCGACAGGTGCTACTTTTGCAAGTCAGAACTCTTTGAAAAATTGAAAGATATGGCCGCTGAGGAAGGTTACGCCAACGTGGTGGACGGCGCCAACCTGGACGATACAAAGGACTACCGGCCCGGCTCCAAGGCCGCGAAGGAACTGGGCGTGCGCAGCCCGCTCAAGGAGGCCGGACTGACCAAGGAGGACATACGCAGGGTCTCGGAGGAACTCGGCCTTTCAACCTGGGACAAACCCTCTTACGCATGCATGTCCAGTCGCTTCCCATATGGGGAGGAAATAACACTGGAAAACCTCGCCAAGGTCTCCGCCGCCGAGGATTTTCTCAGACAAACAGGTTTCAGGCAGTTCCGGGTACGCCACCATGGAACCATCGCCAGGCTGGAGCTTACGCCAGAAGACTTCCCTCTGGCGCTGGAGAAGCGCAAGGCCATAACAGACAGGCTGAAGGAGATAGGCTACATCTACGTCACCCTCGACCTCCAGGGCTATCGCACCGGCAGCATGAATGAGGTGTTAAAAATGTAGCGTGCGAGTTTATCTCGCACGTTTAACATGTCATACAAGTCGTGTCGGAGGTGTAACTTCGCTTTGCTCAGAATGACTTACGCGGTAGTAGGTAGACAACGACCTTTAGGTCGTTGATGTTATACCCAACGAAGTAGAACTTCGTTGTCTACCATTGGTTTTCATAGATGGGTATTGATGCACCACCTTCAAGCGTGTAGGGGCACGGTATGCCGTGCCCCTACAAGACGGGCATCGCAGGGCCTCTCGCCCGGCGATACAATAACGATAATGGCCTACAAAGACCTTAGAGAATTCATAGCGAAACTTGAACAATCCGGTCAACTGCACCGCGTTAAAATCGAAGTTGACCCGGAGCTGGAGATAACGGAGATCACCGACAGGGTGACCAAGGCCGGCGGGCCTGCCCTTCTATTTGAAAAGGTAAAGGGCTCCAACATCCCCCTGCTTATCAACGCCATGGGCTCGTATGAGAGGATGTCCATGGCCCTCGGCGGGCGAAGCCTGGACGAAATAGCCCATGAGATAGAAGAGCTGACCAGGCCAAAACCCCCCAAGTCTTTTATGGATAAGCTGAAGTTCATCCCCACCTTAATGAAACTCTCCAATTTCCCACCTAAAATGGTAAGCCATGCACACTGCCAGGAGGTGGTGATAACGGATAACCCCTCTCTCTACAAATTCCCCATAATAAAGTGTTGGCCCAAGGACGGAGGCAGGTTTATCACCCTCCCCGCGGTCTTCACCAAGAATCCGAAAACGGGCACCAGAAACGCAGGCATGTACCGACTCCAGGTCTATGACGAGAGGACAACGGGCATGCACTGGCACATGCATCACGATGGCGCCCGGCACTACCGCATGTATCGGGAAGAGGGTAAAAGGACGGAGGTAGCCGCCGCCCTGGGAGGTGACCCGGCCATCACATACGCCGCCACCGCACCCATGCCCCCGGACATAGACGAGATGATGCTGGCAGGACTCCTGAGAAATCATCCCGTGGAGATGGTAAAGTGCAAGACTATAGACATGGAGGTGCCGGCGGATGCAGAAATCGTGCTGGAGGGATACGTCGAGCCTGCTGAGACCCGACTTGAAGGACCCTTCGGAGACCACACGGGCTACTACTCCCTGGCAGACCAATTCCCGGTCTTCCACATAACCTGCATCACCCACCGTAGGAATCCCATTTACCCCACAACCATAGTGGGACAGCCGCCCCAGGAGGACTACTTCATGGGCAAGGCCACGGAGCGTATTTTTCTGCCCCTCCTCAAGCTGACCATACCGGAGATAGTTGATTTCAACATGCCCATGTTCGGCGTTTTCCACAACTGCGTCTTCGTCTCCATAGACAAGCAGTACCCCTTCCATGCAAAGAAGGTGATGAGCTCCATCTGGGGCATGGGGCAGATGATGTTCAGCAAGATAATCGTGGTGGTGGACAAGGACGTTAACGTCCAGAACCAGGACGAGGTACTCTGGCGGATGTCAAACAACATAGACCCCAGACGCGACATAGTCTTTGTAGACGGCCCGCTTGACGAGTTGGACCACGCCTGCCCCATACCCAAGGCAGGCTCGAAGATGGGCATAGACGCTACCCGGAAATGGCCCTCAGAGGGCTTTACTCGCGACTGGCCCGAAGACATAGTAATGACCCCCGAGATAAAAGCCCTGGTAGACAAGCGCTGGAAGGAGTACGGAATAAACCTATAAAATGATTTTGTAGTGGTCGAACTTGTCCGCCAGAGGCGGACCTGCCTATGGCACGGCTCGACTACAAGCAGAGTAAACTCTGCCGCTACAATACGATTTCGTAGGGGCAACCCCCCGTGGTTGCCCTTGAACAGGTACAGAGACCTGCCCCTACAATTTAATTATTTATAGCATGGGTGCTCGGCCACTCATGTTTAATGATATATGACTGTTTGCTCAAGTTAAGTCATAAAGTAGCTGGCACACCGATACGACATACATGAACAATATCAAAGAACCACCTCCCACTGAAAAACTGCTGGAAAAGGAAGGCCGCGACATCCGCCGGATGTTTGCCTCCATCGCCCCCACCTATGACCTCTTGAACCGACTCCTGAGCCTTGGGTTTGACCAGAAGTGGCGGGAGAGGGCCGTTGAACTAAGCAAGCTACCAGAAGCAGGGCAACCATCCGCCTTCGGCGGAGTTACTCCTACAAAAGGCATAAAGGTGCTGGACATCTGCACAGGCACTGCTGACCTGGCAATCGCGTACTCCCAGAAGATAGGACAGGGCGGGCTGGTGGTAGGCTCGGATTTCTGCTGGGAGATGCTTGCGCGCGCCCCCCAGAAACGGAAGACACTGAAAAACGGCTGCCCAATAACACTGGTTCAGGCCGATGCCCTCCACCTGCCGTTTGCCGATAACTCCTTTGACGTAGTATCCGTTGCGTTCGGCATCAGAAACGTCTCTGACCTGAAAGAAGGTCTAAAGGAGATGGCGAGGGTCGTTTCGCCGGGCGGCAGGGTGGTTATACTTGAGTTCGGCCTGCCGGAGAGCCGCGTATTTAAGGGACTCTACAACTTCTACTTCAACCAGGTACTCCCAAAGGTAGGTAATCTCATAGCGGCCATCGGCTCATCTGAACGCACCCGCGCCTACACATATCTCTCCGCATCCGTAGGCAAGTTCCCAGACGCAAGGGGACTGAGGGAACTCATGGAGTCCCTCGGCCTCACGCAAGTAAAGTCTCACCCCCTCAGCCTGGGCATCGCCAATGTGCATGTAGGAAAAAAACCCTTGAGGGAAGCTTAGATTTGTAAAGAAAGTTCTAACGTCGTCCACCAGGATCCACCCTTCTAAATCTGACAGTATCTTAACCAAAATAAAAGGAGAGAAATATGGTCGAGGGTGGAAGTAAATTAGGGGGCAAATACTGGAAAGAGCCTAAGCCTGATGGAATGATTGAAATAGACTGTCCTGATTGTGGAAATACCGTAGAGTTTATGAGTGATGAGAAGAGCAGAAAGTGCAACTGTGGGAAAATCATCGAAAGACCGCTAGAAACATAGGGAAAATCATAATGGCATTTAAGAACTGCCCAGGCAGTGCTTCAACCTCTACAGAGATCGCAGAAAGAAATGTTACGGCAGTCGGTCAATCGCACAGTAGACCTTCTATAAATAAAGACGCCAAGAAGAAACCCTGTACTTCGGGATATTCAACAACACTAATTAAGAAAGACGAACACTTCGGGGTCGGTCAGACGTGAATTGGTCATATGGGACTGCACGGCGCTGCACCCGTCAAAATCCTTACCGGCGCCCGTGCCGCCCGCCAAGGTCTCATAGTACTGGAAGTGTTCGTTACCGAAACTGAAGTTGTTCATAGTTCCCTGCGAGGCGGCCATAATTCCCAATGCACCGTACAGGGCATTGACAATGGCCTGCGAGGTCTCTACGTTACCGCCCGCAACCGCCTACCCAAAGAGGGATTCTACAGAAAGTCTTCGAGACCGTGCAAGGAGTAATCTGGCCACGCATTTACAGGTCAGTAAAAGTGTTATAGCAAGTAAAGTTTTGGATTGACTTTTAGCAGGGGCAGGCTTAATTTGTGAAGAGATTTTGCCCGCTGTTCGGAACCCTCTGTGGAGCACACAAATGAGCAAGACAGGATCAGTTCGTAGGTTATTTACCTTCTTTACATCCTTCATTATCCTCTGCCCCATTATTATATCTCTCTTGCTGCTGCCGTCTGCGGGACATGCAGGGATATTCGACAAGGAGAAAAGGCCCGGGGAAATAGCAAAAAAATATGGTGCAGCCGTGGTCTTTATAACCTCCTTTGATAAAGAGAGTAAGGCACTCGGTGCGGGTAATGGATTCATAATTGACCCCAAGGGTATCGTGGTCACCAATTACCACTATATAAATGGCGCTGCTACTGCCTGGGTGAAACTTATGGACGGGGCGCACTACCAGGTTGAGGGGATACTGGGTGCCGACCGAGACCGAGACGTTGTCGTGTTAAAGGTAAAGGCCAAGAATCTTCCCAGCACACCTATCGGAGACTCGGATGAGTTATCGTGGGGTGAGCGGATAGTGGTTTTTGACGAGAATACGGTGTCAGAGGGATTAATACTTGCCCTGATGGGTCACGAGGGTGCTATGCAGTTTACATCCCAGATTCCCCTGAGTTCCAGCGGCGGGCCAATATTTAATACAAAGGGCCAGGTAGCAGGGGTAGTTACCTCTCTAGACAAAAAAGGACAGAACCTTAACTTTGCGGCACCTATAAATATTGTAAAGCCACTCCTGAATGGGAAACTCGTAGCATTAGCAGAGGCGGCTAAAGAGACAGAGGGCAAGCCCGATTCAGTAATAAGTCAATTCCAGGAGGCCGTCAGACTAAGACCCGATGATGCAGAGACCCACTATAACCTTGGCGTGGCGTACAGCGAGGAGGACCTGAATGACCTGGCAATAAACGAATTTCAGGAGGCCTTAAGGCTAAAGCCCGATTATGCAGAGGCCCATCTTGGCCTTGGCATAGAGTACGGTTTAAAGGGCATGTATGATATGGAAGTAAACAAACTCCAGGAGGCCGTCAGGCTAAGCCCTGATTTTGCAGAGGCTCACGCCAGCCTTGGCGCAGTGTATAGTATAAAGGGCCAGTACGATCTGGCAGTTAACGAACTTCAGGAGGCTTTAAGGCTAAAACCGGATTATGCGGTGGCCCACTTTGGCCTTAGCTCAGTGTACCACAAGCAAGGCCAGTATGACCTGGTAGTTAACGAACTTCAGGAGGCCCTAAAACTAGACCCAGATTATATAGAGGCTCGCGAATTATTAGATGAAATACATCAGTTGCGGGGGGAGCAGACGCCCCTAGCCAATACTGCCCGTCTCTCCATTACAGGAGGGGAAGATACTACCACTGAAGCTAAACTCCATCTTGAAAAGGGATCCTCTTTCCTACAAGAGGACAAGCACGATTTAGCAATCGGCGAATATCAGGCGGCCATCAGGCTAAAACCAGATTACGCAGAGGCCTATCTCGGCCTTGGCGCAGCGTACGGCATGAAAGGTATGCATGACCTGGAGATAAGCCAATACAAGGAAGCCATCAAGCTAAGGCCTGATTACGCACAAGCCCACTTTGGTCTTGGTTCGGTGTACCGCGAGCAGGGCCAGCTCGACCTGTCAATGGAGCAGTATCAGGAGACAGTAAGATTAAAGCCCGATTACGCAGAGGCCCATTTTGGTCTCGGAGTGGTGTACGGCAAGAAAGGTCTATATGACCTCGCCATAAAGGAGCTGGAAGAGACTATAAAGCTAATGCCCGATGATGCAGATGCCCACTATAATCTTGGTGCGGCTTACGGCTTAAAAGGCCAGTACGACCTGGCGAAAAAGCAGTTTGAGGAGACCTTAAGGCTATACCCTAATTACGCAGATGCACAAAAGGCATTATATAGGCTTTACAAATTGGGGGAGACGCAAGCACCTTCAGCCAGTACTGCCCAGCCATCCATCCCAACGGAGGCAGATAATTTCTCTGAGGCCCAGCGGCACCTTGAACTGGGCAATTCCTACCGCTCGGAGCAGAAGTATGACTCGGCGATAAGTGAATTTCAGGAGGCAGTAAGACTAAAGCCTGATTATGCAGAGGCCCACTATGATCTTGGCATAGCTTACGGTGTGGTTGGTAAGAAAGACTTGGCAATAACGCAGTACAAGGAGGCCCTCCGGCTGAAGCCTGATTATCAACGTGCCCACTTCAGCCTGGCTGTGGAGTACAGCATGGGAGGCCAGCACGACCTTGCAATAAGCGAATATCAGGAGGCTATCAGACTGAGACCCGACGATGCGATGGCCCACTTTAATCTTAGCTATGTGTACGACCAAAAGGGGTTGTACGACCTCGCAATAGAGGAATGCGAGGAGGCCCTGAGGCTGAGGCCTAATTGGATAGAAGCCCTTGAAGTGTTAGATGAACTCGCCATAAAACATAAGATGATGGGTAATTAAAGGGTGTTTTTAACGAGGGTCTTCAGCCTTTCTATCGGCCTGTGGTTGCGCACACAATCCCTAAGAAGAGGGAACTGAAAGAGGTATTACTCACCCCGCAATCTGGTTAAGTCAGGGCTGTGCAGGTTCTGCCCATCTTTTGCCCACCCGCGCAAATTCGAGATTGAAGGAAGCCACTGCCTGTGATAAACTGCTACCAAGTACAAAGATACAAAAGGGCCCGTAGCTCAGCCGGTAGAGCAGTGGACTCATAATCCATTGGTCCCAGGTTCGAACCCTGGCGGGCCCACTCATGCCGCGAGCGCTTACAAAAAACGCGGGCATGTAATTGTCAAACAATTATGGGGAAAAGATGTAGCGTCGGAGCTTGCTCTCTGCCTAAGGCGGATTGAACGTGGCAGCGAGCTGCCACGCTACATACAAATCCTTCACTTCACCTCAAAGATATATACCCTCTGGACGTGCTGCCCGAACGTATGATTTCTTATAATGGCATCCAGCGCACCGAACTGTTCCCGATTATTTTTGAGGTCAATCGGCTGACCCGACTTCATGGCCGGGAAGAAAAATTCCTGATACATGGCGTAATTTAGATTAGTCGTCGTATATTTGAAGTAGTTTAGGCTTCGTCTGACCAGGGCATCCTTCTCAAATTTTGCGAATAAAAACCCCACACCGACGCTTACTGCAGATATTACAAGGAAGCTGGTCAGGGTGTAATAGAACAGGAGGTTAAACTTCTCCGGCTTAAAGGAGAGGGAAAGCTTATTAAACCTTAATTTCATGGCCATAGTTCTTTTGAGACCTCTGCAAAAGCCGCTTCAGCGCCCCATGTCATTCTGAGGTCTCCTTTTATATCCGTTTTCGGAATTTGGGCGAAGAATCCCCCGTAGTTTACTACAACTGGGGAGAATCTCAAGGGGTGTCGGGTTCTATAAGCTGAGTTTGAACCCTGCAGAGCAACATTTTTTGGGGGTCTTCACTTGAAAATAAGCGGTAAAACTGCTAGCCTTTTACTAAAGTCTATGAAGCCGCGATGACATGGAGGTATTCCAATGGCATTATTGAATAAAATTACTTTAATCTCAACTTTAGCAATATTTTTATTATCCTTATCCCTAAACGTATCTTCCGCCCTGGCAATACCGCCCGGCAATCCCTTCAACTCCCTTAGCGAGGAAGACAAGGGGCGCATCGTAAAGATACTGCAGGACATCTCTAAAAAGAAAGATCAGCCCACACGGGAGACGTTCCGAGAATTCTGGATTATCTGGGAGAAGCAGGGACGCTGGCCGGAGGCGGACATTCAGGACCTGCGGGACTACCTGGTGGGCCCGTCTCTTATCTATATGACCTACGTCTGGCAGGATGCGTTAAACTCACTTCAGACCAGCACGCCACAAAAGAACGCCGAAAGGGCCAAATACGAGAAGAGGCTCCTGGCCCTTGGAATCATCAAAAAAGAAGAGATCGAGAAGAATGATAAAATGATTGAGAAGATTTCACACCAGGAACCCCTTGCCACCGAAGACGGGCGGGAATACGTGGTCACCGAGGCCGGCATAGAACTGGTGCTCACCAGCCTCCTTGACGCCGACAAGCGGGTACAGCGCCTGTTCAGTAAGGAATACATCGAGCCACCACAACAATAGCCATCGAACATAATCTCAAAAATTCGACCCCTGTCCACCAACAGGACAAGATAACTTGAACAAGGATGCTTGCCAATACAAGTTTTGGGTCCGAAATAAATCCTGCCCACAACCACCCTTTGAGGGTTACAAATATGATTTACGCATCCTCCACTCCAGAAGGGAGCCCTTACTGTGCGGAAGAGAAAGATTCTCCTCATAGGAGGCACCGGTGTAGTTGGTAGCGCTCTTGGATGGGAGTTATTTAAGAACGGTCACCATATTTGGTTTTTAGCCCGGAGGGGTAGAGACGGACGGTCGGCCAAGGAAAGGGTTGTAAGAGCCCTTTCTTTTTATGGGAACAATGTCAATTTATCCACGCCTCAGGTCTTTGAGGGTGATATTACTCTGCCCAATTGCGGCCTATCCGAGACTAACTGCCAAGCGCTGAATGGTATAGAAGAGATGGTGAACTGCGCTGCCGATTTGGGTTTTGGTCAAACACGACGGCAGTCCTGGCAAACTAATGTTGGCGGCACTAAAAATGTTATGCGCCTTGCTTGTAAGTTAGGAGTGGAAAGACTTCACCATTTTAGTTCTGCCTATGTTTGTGGGAAGAGACAAGGAGTGATCAGGGAAGATGACCTGAGTTTTATAAAGGATGGTTTTCATAACGTATATGAGCGGACGAAATGCGAAGCCGAAATCCTGCTGCGAGACAAATCCAATAACCACTTTGACACCGTAATTTATAGGTTAGGCGTAGTCATCGGTAACTCACTTACCGGCGCTATACCGGGGTTTGCAGGTTACTATGCCTTTGCCCAGGCCTTTTCCCTTTTACGCAGACGTCTTGTGGCGCAAGTAAAAAAAGATACAGAGCCATTCAAACAAGTTGGTATTAAGCTCGAGGGAAACAACCTTATCCTGCCGATAAGGTTTCCCTGTGATGAAAAAGCCAATCTCAGTATGATGCCTCTGGATAAGTTTGTAAAAATTTTTGTTCAGATCAGCGCGAAAGACAGCAGTAAAGGATTGACCTTTAACCTTACCAGTAAAGCCGTTTCATGCCGAAGACTATTTGAGCTAATTCTTGAGGTACTCGACATCCGCGGAGTTAGCTTTATTGGGAAAAGGGATTATAAAAAATCGGAAGGTATCAAACATCAGGTCCTTCTTAAGCTGGAAGATGACATTTATAAGATGGCCCAAAATTATCTCCCCTATGTGTTTGAACAGAGGGAATTTGATGTGAGTAATGTAAAGTCCGTTCTTAGTAAGTATCGTTCTCCGGAGATAAATGAGAACCAGGTTCGCAAAACCTTAAGGTACGCAATGAGGCAGCGAAAGAACAGAAGAACTGGGGAAATGGAATGAGACCTATGCAAAACTCACAAAGCCGTCATTGCGAGGAGTGAAAGCTGCGAAGCAATCTCATGCTTTTTAGTAAAAGCCACTTATGAGATTACTTCGCTTCGCCCGCAATGACAATGTGAGACTGTTGACGAACTCTGTAGGGATAGCTTTTGCGGCTGTCCGCTACGTTATATATACCGGTGTTGCCATATGGCTTTAGCTCTGTGGTGCAACAAGTTATGAAAAACGGTGCATCTGCGTTATGAGAAGATAAAGATATGCCACAAGGAATCCTGGTTATAACAGAGCAGCGGGGCGGGGGGCTTAAGAATGTCAACCTTGAGGTTATCGGGGAGGCTCAGCGTCTGTCGGATGCCTGTGGGCTGGGTTTTAGTATATTCGTACTGGGCCATAAGATGGAAACTATAACTAAGTCTTTGCTCAATTACGGTGCCGACGAGATCTTCGTGGCTGATTCCGAGATACTAAAAGAATACAACAGCCAGGTATATGTCCATGTCTTGGTAGATACTGTAGCTGGCAAAAAATCTGTGGCCATATTTCTTCCGGCCACTGCGATGGGTAAGGACTTGGGACCCAGGCTGGCAGCTCGGCTGGGAGGGGCATATATCGCCGACTGTATCTGGCTTAGTATGGCTGATTTTTTGCTGGAGGCTAGGCGGCTTGTGTATGGGGGCAAGGTTATAGCCACCGTTAAGAGCAGCCACCCTGAATTCCAGGTCGTTACACTGAAGCCGAATACCTTTAGTAAGGCAAAAGAGATTTTTGGAAAGGAGACCGCCGTTACAAGTGTAGCGACCCAGTCTCCACCCGGTTTGCGCACCGTATTGAAAGAGATTATCTACGAAAAGGAATACGGCATGGACATTGCTGAGGCCAGGGTAGTTGTCTCAGGTGGAAGGGGTATGAAGGGTTCGGAGAACTATGGGATGCTTGAGGAATTGGCAGGTCTCCTTGGCGGTGCGGTGGGTGCCTCAAGGGCAGCGGTGGATGCAGGCTGGAGGCCCGCCGATACACAAGTAGGTCTCACCGGCAAGACGGTCGCACCCGAATTGTATATAGCCTGCGGTATCTCCGGCTCTCCCCAGCACCTTGCAGGGATGATGTCATCCGGATGCATCGTTGCTATCAACAAGGACCCCGATGCCCCGATCTTCAAGGTCTCCGATTATGGTATAGTAGGCGACCTCTTCCAGGTAGTGCCCAGGATGATAGAGGGACTGAAAAAGGCACCTCAGTAAGTAAGCTGCTTCAAACGTATTCTACTAAACTATAATTTTCTCCAGGAAGAT
Source organism: Planctomycetes bacterium RIFCSPLOWO2_12_FULL_50_35 (assembly GCA_001828605.1). Taxonomy (GTDB): domain Bacteria; phylum Planctomycetota; class Brocadiia; order Brocadiales; family Bathyanammoxibiaceae; genus 2-02-FULL-50-16-A. The sequence goes on from MHZB01000092.1 coordinate 18,201, forward strand.
ATCCTTTTTAAAAATCTCTAGTTTTTCAGAGGTATCATTCATAGTATTATCATAATTATGAATGGAGGTAGAGGCATGACCATGTCAAAGGTTCGCCCAGCAACGTGGCGAATCCACCTTTGGCATGACAGGTCCGTCTTGGCGGGCATGCCGCGCCTCCGCCTTCAAGGAGAAACACGATGCCCAGGATGAAGAAAGTGAGAAATTTTATCTCGAAGCGTAAAATTAAAGACCTGAAGAATCTTGTCTCAAGGCGCAAGATAGAAAGCGTCAAGAACCTTCTTTCAAAAGTAGGGCACACCGTCATTGATAGGTCGAAATTGTTAACAGAGAAGATACTTCACGAAACAAAGGACATAGACTCTAAGGGCACTCTGGATATAGTGGACATAATAAACAAAGAAGATGCAAAGGTGGCTTCAGCCGTTCACAAGGAACGCAAGAACATCGCCCGCGCAGTAGAGTTGATAGTAAAGTCGTTCAGAAGCGGGGGCCGTTTGTTCTACGTCGGGGCAGGCACCAGCGGCCGACTGGGCATACTGGACGCATCAGAGATGCCGCCGACCTTCGGTACGCCGCCCGGGCTGGTACGGGGCATCATCGCCGGCGGCAGGAGGGCCGTATTCCGCTCCGTGGAAGGGGCGGAGGACAGACGCCCAGAAGGCGAAAGGGCCATATACAAGGTAGGTATAAAAGATACCGATACGGTGGTTGGTATTGCCGCCGGGGGTACAACTCCATTTGTACAATCGGCTATAAAGGCGGCAAAGAGGATGGGGGCCAAGACCGTCTTCCTAACCTGCAACCCGGGCACCAAACCGGAAACACCCACTGACGTAATCATACGGCCGGTCACGGGCCCAGAGGTAATTACAGGTTCCACGCGGATGAAGGCAGGGACGGCTACGAAACTCGTCCTCAATACTTTAACCACAGCCGCAATGATAAAGACTGGCCGGGTTTACGGGAATCTGATGGTTGACCTGAACGCCACAAACGACAAACTGACTGACCGCAGCGAGCGTATAGTCATGCAAGTCACCGGTCAATCAAGACGGGCAGCAAAAAGGCTCCTAAAGAAGGCCCGTGGAAGGACAAAGACCGCCATATTAATGCACCTGCGTGGCATCTCCTACGGAGACGCACAGAAAAGACTCTCCCGCTCAAATGGCTTCGTAAGGGATGCGCTGGAGAGTTCTTCTTGACAAAAATGAAGATTGGCCTTATCATCTGGAAATGAGTATTTATGCTCGTTAAACCTCTCTTTTCTTGTTATTAACGAGCCCAATCCCATATATATAAACAGCGCTATGCTGAACAAACGGAATAAAACCGATGTATCCTTCTCCTAGAAATTCCCCAAGAACCCTTCCAATAACCATTTTTCTCTTAGTCGTCCTGTCCCTTGCAATAATTGTTAATCCGTGCGATGCATTTCTTCTGGACTGGTACAGCGACGACGCCGTAGCCAAGTACAGGCTGTCCGGGGCCGTGTGTTCATACGTCGAGAGGTTCTACGTAGACCACGACAGGATACATCCCCGACAGATGCTGACGGAGGCGTTGTCCTGGACAGAAAGACTCCTACCCAGCGTATTAGTGCAGACCTCCGAATCATCCGACATGGTAGACATTTTCACCGGTGGCGCAAAAAGAACGCTGTCCACCAGCCGCATAGAAACCCTTGACGATATGTTGACACTCCTCAAGGATTCGCTGCTCTTTATCCAGACAAACCGCCCCGAACCGAACGAACCGAAACCAAGCGACATTGAGTACGCCGCCATAAACGGCATCCTATCCGACCTTGACCCGCACTCCGTACTATTCCCGCCGAAAGAATACAAGGAATTCAAGATAGGAACGTCAGGAAGATTCGGTGGACTTGGCATGGTGGTTGGAATAAGGGACATGCATCTCACGGTAATATCAACCATTGAGGGTACCCCCGCCCATAAGACAGGCCTAAAAAGTGGTGACAAGATTATGCAGATAGACAATGAGTCGACCGTTAACATGTCCCTGTTCGACGCCGTGAATAAGTTGAGAGGCGCGCCGGATACAAAGGTTACCCTCTTATTGCACAGAGATAAGACGGCAAAAGAAGAGACCATCCAGCTCAAAAGGGAAATAATAGCCTTGCCAAGCGTGGAATCTCAATCCCTCGGAGAGGGTTACGGATATATAAGAATCAGAAACTTCCAGGAGGACACCGCAGATGACTTGGACAGACAAATCAAGCACCTGAGTTCGGAAACCGGCAAGATCAAAGGCATTGTCCTGGATATGAGAAACAATTCGGGTGGACTGCTTGACCAGGCCATAAAGGTGTCTGACAAGTTCCTCGACAACGGGATAATCGTAGTAACCACCGGACCCGGGAAAAGACGCCGCGAAGTAGAGGTTGCGAAGGAGTCGGAAGACGACCTCCTTACGTGCCCCATAATAATACTTATAGACTCCAACAGCGCATCCGGTGCAGAGATAGTAGCGGCCGCCCTTAAGGAAAACAACAGGGCCGTTCTGGTGGGCGACAGGACCTTCGGAAAAGGCACGGTTCAACAGCTCATAGACATGGCAGACGGTTCAGCGCTGAAACTTACAGTCGCAAAGTATCTCACCCCTTTATACAGAGACATTCAAACGATAGGAGTATCCCCCGACATCTCACTTGTACCGGTGATCGTCGGCAAGAAGGACATATACCTTGTCAAGGGCAACTCAGGCGCATTGAGGGAATCTGACATGGAGGGGCATCTGTACGGTTCCCCCGGCGTCCAGGAAGAACCATTGGATACGCTAAGGTACCTAAAAGCCTCTGAGGAACCGTCCGAGGGTGAAGGCGAAACTGAGGATGTAAAGCCGGATGACCCCTATAAGTCAACGGACCTGTCAAAGGATCCCCAGATCCAGTTAGTTAAGAGACTCATTAAGAGCACAACCTCCTCCAGAAGCGAGGAAATGCTGGAAGACATGAGAGCTACCCTCGAGGAACTCAAGAAAAGTGAAGAAGAGCGAATCGTTGCAGCCCTTAATGAGCACGGGATTGATTGGTCAGAGGGAAAGAGCCCGGCTGCGCCTAAGCCGGTAGCCACACTATCCCTTAACCCAGCCAGCGAAAAAGTAACGGCTGGAGAAAAGGCCACCGTCACCATCAATGTAACCAACGAAAGTAACGGAACGCTGTACAGGATGTTTGCCATTTCCGAGTCGAAAAACCCCCTTCTCGATAAACTAGAGTTTCCACTGGGAAGGATTGAGGGAGGAACATCCAAAAGTTATTCACATGAGGTAGAGATACCCAAGAGTGCACTTGACAGAAGCGACGAGTTCGTCGTTAAATTCAGTGAAGCAAACGGCCATATCCCGAAAGACCTACATGGCAACCTTATCACGGAGGCACTGAAGAGACCGGAGTTCGCCTACACATACCAAATTACAGAGAGCGGTGTAGATGGTTACAAACCCAGTGACGATGGCCTTATACAGAGGGGCGAACACATAGACCTCCTGGTAACCGTAAAAAACGTTGGGGAGGGCAAGAGCACAAAAAACGTCGTTACACTAAGGGAACTCAGCGATAAGGAGGTTTTTGTAGAAAAGGGATCGCAAGAGATAGGCGAACTGGCACCCGGGGAGAGCAAGACCGTATCCTTGCGTTTACATGTCAGAGACAGTATAGAGGCAAATGAGTTCACCGTAAAACTTGTGGTAACGGACTTGACCCTTGGCGTCTACCTTACTGACAAACTCACATTTCCCGTATTGGAGACCAAGGAGTCCCCGGCACTGACTGATATGTCTAAAGACTTACTCGTTATTCGAGACGAAACCCCTGTGTACGGGGGAAGGTCTACGGATTCACCCGTAATGAACGTCATGAAAAAAGGTAATGTCTTCAAGGCAAATGGTTGGGTACCGGGCTGGTACAGGATAAAACTCTCAAACGACGGCTGGGGCTGGGTGCTCGCCAGGGACGTACATGAAACAGACGAATCTGCGTATGGGGCGGTTACGCCGGAACTTCACGTTCAACGCACACCTCCTATCATAAAAATGGAACATCCCCCATATCTTTCAAACACGTTGAGAACGGTTGTATCCGGCAGTGTTACGGACGAAAGTGGAGTAAAGTACGTTTACATTATGGTAAATAATGACAAGGTCTATCTAAATACTCCTGAGAAGGCTGGAGAAATCAGGAAACTCAATTTCAAGGCCGAAATACCTCTTGAGGAAGGTCCAAATACCGTGACCATTATTGCCAGAGATGCCTCAGATTTAGTAACCACCAGGAGCTTTATTACCAGCGCAAAGACCGCCCTTGTAAAAGGAGTGGGAGAAGACTACGCGCCGGAGATACGCTGACCACCATCCTAAGGGGGTAAATACACCCGTGTTGACAAACGCCCTGCCGCTTGCGTTCCGGTCCGGCTGGGTTATTTATGCTGTTCCGATTCACACCTGTAATGTGCACTGAGTATCTTGGCAATCTCCGGCCTGGTAAACGACGACGGCGGCATCTGACCCTCCACAAGCATCTTTCTCACCTCCGTGCCGCTCAGGGCAACGTGGTGCTCTGAGCCATGGGGACAGGTCTTAAAAGAAGCCATCCCATAACAGCTCTTGCAATAAAAGGTGTGGTCAAAGAACAACGGTACGATGCCTATATCATCCCTGTCAAACTCATCAAAGATGTAGTGGGCGTCGAAGCTGCCGTAATAACTCCCCACCCCGGCGTGGTCCCGCCCCACTATGAAGTGCGTGCACCCATAGTTCTTTCTCACAATGGCATGAAATATGGCCTCCTTAGGCCCGGCATAACGCATGGCCGCGGGGAAGACAGACAAGGCTACCCTGTCTCTTGGATAATAGTTCTCCAGTAAGACCTCGTAACAGGACATCCTTACATCGGCTGGGATATCATCCTTTTTCGTCTCACCCACCAGAGGGTGCAGCAACAGCGCATCTACCACCTCGAGCGCGCACTTCTGGATGTACTCATGCGCCCTGTGCACGGGATTGCGGGTCTGGAAGCCTACCACTCGCCTCCAGCCCTTTTTGTGAAAGAGTTCTCTGGTGTCCGCCGGATCCAGCCTGTATTTGATGAAGTCGTTGTGCTTGGGACGATTGACCACGCTTACCTTACCGCCGAGAAGCACGTCACCACTATTATAAAGACGATTCACCCCGGGGTGCTTATCGTCCTTTGTACCGTACACCTCCAGGGCCTCCTTCTCCTTGTCATAATGAAATTTCTCCTGAAGGTGCAGTACGGCAAGCACCGTACCGGAGCCGTCCTCCAGCGCAATGTCTTCACCCTCTTTAAGATTATCTGCCTCTTTATTACCGGCAGCAAGGACGACCGGAAGGCTCCAAACAACTCCGTTCTCCAGCCGCATCGTGTCCACAACGCTGTCGTAGTCCGCCTTACACATAAAACCTTCAAGAGGACTAAAGGCCCCGGTAGCAATCAACTCAATGTCATATACCTCCTGAGGGGTTAGCTTCAGTCGCTGCAGCTTCTTTGCGGCTCTATCCAACAACTCAACTTTGGCAGCCCCGTGAACAACCCTGTCTATAAGTCTTCCACCATGCGGTTCTATTGTCATCGCCTCTTAGTCCCTCCTCTTAAGAAACATTCTTCCTCACAGCCTCTAGTGTAAACTCTTCTTTTTCCCCTTTGCGATCTGTTATAGTCCAAAAGGTCTTGTCGCCTCTGGCGCTTGCCTTTAACGATGCGCCTGCATCCTGTTCTATCTGAAACGGCAGCCGCAGGCTTATTGCCGCTACCGGACAGTCCTTAACGCAAGACGTACAGGCCCAGCAATCCTCCAGCGGTCTCACCACGGGCCACCCGCCCTCATCCTGCGTGATAAGGTCGCCGGGGCATATCCGCTCACAACGCTTTTCTTTAGCATCGCCACAGCGGTTACAAACGTTATAGTCTATCGTTACCATTCAACCCTCGCTCAATTATCTTTATAGCCCCGGTTTTTGTGTCCATCATGGAGTTTACGAATCTCAACCAACGGTCGTCATCCCTCTCTGGATAATCAAGGCGGCTCTGCGAACACGGCCAGCGGGTCTCCTTTCTGTACAACAGGTGCTCTACCACCACGCGGGCTACGTCTATGCGGTCCAGCACCTCCAAGGCGGATACAAGCTCGTGATAGCCGCCCGCCGTAAGTAAGTCGGCATGGCTGCGCAGCCCGGGCAAAAGGTCTCTGGCAATAAGGAGCCTTTCCTCGTTCAATTCATAACGAGTAGAAAGCCCTCCCGCATACTCGTCCATGAGCTTCTGAAGCCTCTCCTCCATATCCTGCGGGCGGATGCCTGTGTCCCTCTTCAGGGGTGCCGTTACCCGCTCTTTCTCCCTCTCCACAATATCGGCGTCAATATCCGGGGTTTCAACCGACCCCATCTCTTCAAGCGCAGTCCTGGCGGCAATACGACCCTCCACCCACGAACCGCTTGCGTATTTCTTCGGCGCACCACCCGCAACATCGCCCGCCGCATAGAGACCGGGCAAAGACGTCCGGCGCCTTACGTCTATCCAATACCCCGCCTCACCGTGCCCACCCACTATATAGGGTTCGCTGCCGGATATCTCGAGACGGCCGCCGCTGCCTTTACGTCCTGCCCACAGGAGCGCCGCCGTGGGGCTCATATGAAGCAGGTCTTCTTTGAACTGCCTCTCCTCTTTGGTGCCCCTACCGAGATGACTCAGATCCAGATAGCAGGGGCCGCGTCCCGCAGCATTCTCCAGCATGGTGGTCAGCAGCCTGAAGTACGTACTGCTGTTCCTGATAGGATGGTCCGCATAATATTTGTCCAGATAAGGCTCGCCTCGCGCATTTATCTGTTTTGCGCCTGCACCAAGCGCCAGCGTTCCCGTAGGGGCCTGGACATCCTTTACCCTCAGGGCAACAAAGCGGTTTTCAAAACTGGTCATCTCAGCGCCTGCGCGGATTCCAAGGGCATAGCCCGTACCAACGTTCCAAGGACAATACCAGATGAGGTGTCTGCCGTTTCCCGAGTTGGCAGGTCTGTAGAGGCCCGATGCGCCGCCGGCGGCTACAATCACACCTCTCGCCTTTACCACATAAAGCTGCCCGTCCCTCACACCCAGGCCAAAAGCGCCCGTAACTCTGCCGTCAGAAACTATCAAGTTAGTGGCTGCCACACGGTTAAGCACATTTACCTTGCTCCTGCGCACGGCCTCGGCAAGGATGGGCTTTAGTCGCTCGCCGTGCACCCTTACACCTCGCTTACCCCTTGGTTTGTAATTACCATCATTGGTCTTCTCTATAGGCAGCCCCCATTTCTCTACCTTTCTAACCACATCGTTCAGTCCCTCCGCAATGCTGAGCACCAAGTCCTCTCTCAATACATCCATAAACTCCTTTTTTACATAGTTAAGATACGACCCAGGGTCTTGTCCGGGGTGCAAGTAAGCGTTTATTGAATTAAGCCCCATGGCCAGACAACCACTTCTGTCAATATGGGCCTTCTCCATAATGAGACAGCGGACCCCAGGCTCCAGCGTCTTGGCCTCCACGGCAGCGTAACAGCCCGCGGCCCCGCCGCCAATAATCAGTATATCGGTATCTATATTAACCACTTTCGTTGTCATACGGTATCTTTCAGGAGCTAGTTGGCCCACCTTCATAACTTTGTTGCAAACTAAGTCAAGAATGTTGGAAATAAAAAATCAGATATAATACATGGTCGCCTCTTGACCCCGCTTTTCCTGTAGGACAAGGTTGTTAAGTGTCACATTTTCAATACTTTCCAGCATGGCATCGTACATGTTCTGCCACAGGTCTTTTATCACACAGCAGGCGGCGACATGACACATTGGCATCTGAGAACGTTCATTTACACAATCGGCAGGTGCCAGAGAACCCTCAAAGATTTCTATAACCTCTCTAATGCTAATATCTTTTGGGTCTACTGCCAGGCAGTGACCTCCGTTTGCACCCCTATGACTCATAACAATGCCCGCGTTCCTAAGGTTAAGGAGTATCCTTTCCAGAAACGAAGGGGGGATGTCCCTGGAACGCGCTATTTCACGTGAATGAACGTAACCCCTTCCGTATCTTTGCCCTAGCTCCATGAGTGCCAGGATGGCGTATTCTGTTTTGTTAGATAGCTTCACTATTCTTGACCAAACCTTAGAGAAAGTAAACAAATTCTACGGATTTACCAAAGATTGTCAAATAGATTTTTCCGCCTCTAAGGGCAGAGACTCCCGGGAGACCCTACATAATTATCATGCGAGTTCTCCAAAAGTGCTCCAGTGCCCTATGTCATTCTGAGCAAAGCCGAGAATCTAGCTTTTTTATGACATCATCCTTTCCGCCGAGATGGATTTCACTCCCTCAGAACGACTGCGATACAGGGTTTTCTAAGCCCTCGATAAATCCAGGTAGTATAAACTAACTTGATACGACATGAGAAACCTGCTAGTCTTCTATCGGAGAGCTCTGCAAAATTGTCTTCTTTGGAGTCCAGTCCACCTCAGGCGGGTCGCTGGCCACTGTAGGGGCGTAATATATTACACCCCCGCACCAAAATTTTGTATTTTTCAGAGGTCTCTATCGTTAAGTATCTTATTTTCTTTCACGGTTTGAACCCTTTCTTGCATTGAGGGCTCCGAAAAAGTCTGTGTAATTGTCATTCTTCACTTCGCTCAGAATGACATCATGGTATCGAGTAGCTTTTTTAGAGGTCTCGTATTATAAGCCTCCGGAAAACGTTTGTGTGGCAATAAACAAGAGTGGATGCGCTTCTAATCCAGTTTGCTGACCTGAAACTTCTTTTCGGGGCTATAGTTGGTTTAATAATCGGTGTACTTGCCGGAGTCACCGGCCTGCCCCTTGGTGCGTTGAGGTTGCCTGTCGTTTATTCAATAGTGCCTACCCCCCACATAGCGGCCGGCACCAATCTTGGCATAGATACGTTGACGGCCGTCACGGCCTCCTATTGGTACTGGAAGGGTGGATTTGTGAATATCTCTATTCTCATTTTCATGGGCGGTTCTTCCTGTATTGGGGCATTTCTTGGCGGGTATTCGAGCAAATTTGTCTCGTATAAATGGCTTCTTATTTTTATTGGCCTTATGTACTTTTGTGTGGGTCTTGATATGCTGCGCGGTGCAGTCAACGAAAAGGTTGGGACGGGTCCGCTAAATGAGGGGCAGCCGGATAGGGAAGGTCCTTCTGTACCCACCTCGCAACCGGACTGTATGACAAGGGTCAAGGAAAATAGCGAGGTGTTGGCGGCGCTGAGTGGGTTCGTTCTGGGTTTTGTCGGGGGTATGGCCGGGCTGCTGATGGGAAGCCTTCGGGTGCCCGCCATGATAAAGGCAATGGGGTTGGCGCCTGTCACAGCCGCCGGCACCAACATGGTCATCAGCTTATTTACGGCCATATCAGGGTTTGGGGGCCATATAGTCCATAGAAATCTTGACCTATCCGTCTTCCTCACCATGGGTGTGGCCTCTATGGCCGGCGCGTATGTGGGCGCTAAGCTAGGCGTTACTTTAAGCCCTTCCACTACAAAGAAACTGATAGGCATGGCAATTGTCCTTATGGCCACAGCCCTTTTTATAAACGGCATCAGATTGTAAGGGTTTCCAAACCCGGTCTCACACCTAAATCCAGCACTAATTAGGCCCGGATTTTTCCATACACATAGGTAAAGTCTATATATAGTGTCACTAGAGGGTAAACCTGCTACATATGGAATAACTTATTAGTTTTTTGGTTGACAACCCTGTACGGTTGCAAATATAATCGCGCCTTGGGCAAGAGATGCCCTAGAACATCATCCCTGTCAGAATAATGAAAATACTGCGCCGCCTGCTAATTCTCCTCATAGTGATGCCCACATGTATAGGGTTTGGGGCAACTGCCTATTCTAAGGGCATAATCACAGTAAACATATCACAGTATCCGATCAGAATTATTGCTGACGGCGTGAGCAGCTGGCAGATGGAAGGGGTGCGGGTCTTTTCCGCCGGCGGTAACGTGAAGATAACCCAGGGGAAAATGCAGTTAAGCGCCAATAACGTGGTCTGCTGGTTCTATGAGCTGGAGGCTGGACAGAAGCCGGAGGCCCGGGTGGAAATCCTGTCTCAGGGTGATGTGGTTTTAATACAGGGACGAGACTATGAAAAATATGAAGAGGTCTATCTGCAACTGGAAACGATTGCCGGTGTTATGGTAAATACCTACAGCGGAGCGCCTGTGCAGACATTTGGCGAAGAGCAGCTGGTGGGTAACCATTTAAAGCTGAAGAAAATAAAGGAGCTGGACTTGCCTGAGTTTGCCTATAAGGAGCCGCTTGAACTCGAATTGGAGGGTGGCCCGCCTGGCGTGCCGGGAGTGGTAGATGTTGTAGCCAATGACATTGACAGCTGGGAAGAGGGCGGTAAGAGGGTAATAGTGGCTGTCGGCGACGTAGAGATTAGACGCGGCGAGCAGTTGATGACGGCGGACAACGCCATATTGTGGTTTGACCAAGAGGAGAAGGAAGGTAAGAAGACGCCGAGTCTTAAGGAGTTTTATGCCGAAGGCAACGTAACCATCGCTGCCAGTGAGAAAGCGAAGGAAATAAAGCATGCGGACAAGGTATTTGAAAATTTTAAGGAGTCCAAAGGTTTTTATGTAAACCCCAAGATTAAAACGACGGTGAAGAACTTCCCATTACCCATATATATGGGTGGTAGGGAGATGAAGCAAATAGACCCAGATTCATACGAAGTAAAGGATGGCTATTTAACTACGTGTTCTTTTGGCCACCCGCATTTTCACGTTAAGAGTCCGAAGATAAGAATAAAAAGACGGGTTGAGGACGGAGAGACCTACACAGAGGCTAAGGCGTACGATAACGTCTTCTACTTTGGTCAGATACCCACTGCCTATCTGCCGGTTTACAAATACGATACCCAGAAAAAGGAATCCCTCTTAATAGGTTACGGTGTCGGGTCATCTCAGCGTTTCGGGACCTTCCTCCGCACGGCTTGGAACCCATATGCACTGGCGTTTGTCCCCTCCAGCCTGAGTGATTGGAGCTCATTGGTTACAAAGTTAGAATATCTCAATAAAAGAGGGCCTGCGGGTGGCTTCGAGTTTGAATACGATCGTGATGATACAGGGACAGAAGGTTTTCTCGAGACATACTACGTTAAAGACAAACTGCTTAGGGATGAAGTACCCCCGCGCCTGCCAATTACAGATAAAAACAGGGGAAGGGTCCTCTGGCGCAACAGACAGGAAGTTACGGAAGAATTGCGCGCGGACACGGAGCTTTCCTACCTCAGCGACAGGGGCTTTTTAAAAGAATACTTCGAAGAGGAGTTCCAAGAGGGCAAGAAACAGGAAACGTATTTGAACCTCAGGAGACTTAAGGACAATCGGGGTGCTACCTTCCTTGCGAAAGACGAAATAAATAAATTCCAGACGGGCTTCGAGGCATGGCCGCAAGTGACCTACCACGCCATAGGGCAGCCACTGTGGGAAAATAGGCTCAATATGACCTCCGAATCTAACTTCGGATACCTCAACATGCAAATAGGTAATGAACTGGAATCCTCCAATAACGACGTGTTCAATAGGCTCAGGTCGACTACCGGGAAATCCTTCCGGTTCGACTCGGATAATACCCTCAGCGCCCCGTTTAAGTGGTGGATCCTAAAGGCTAATCCCTTTGTGGGCGGGAGGCTGACTGGCTACAGTAAGAGCCTAGAAAATAACGGACCTAACGGTGACGCTACAGGGAGATTTATTGGCAGCCTTGGCTTTGAAGGAAGCACCCAGTTATGGAGGGCTTATGCCCTGGAGAACAAGCTCCTCAGGATAAATGGGTTACGGCACATAATCACTCCGGAAGTCCGATGGATAGCGGCTCCAATCGTAACAAAAAAGCCTGAAGACCTCCTCCAGTACGAGAGGTCAGACGCACTGAACGACTATAACACGGCAACCATCAGCTTAAGGAACCGCATGCAGACACGTCGTGGACCGCCTTGGGCGCTGACGACTGTGGACCTGCTTGAGTTTGATATCGGAGCGCATCTCCTTAACTCGCCGAAGAAGACGGCAACTAATTTAGTAGTTCCCACACTGATGACCCCGGAAGGCGTCATTATACCCCGGCGGGACAGTTATCTGCAATTCGACCTTAGAACGCCAATTACCAACAGAATAACCCTGGAATCTGTAGGCAACGAGTTTAATTTGAGCAACAAGACTTTCGATGTGTTAAACATAGGCACTACGTTTAAGAGGTCTGAAGACTGGGACTATTTTGTCGGTTTCAGGCACATAGACAAGACCAGCAATACTGTAACGCTTAGTACGAATACGCTGATCGGCAAAAAGTGGCGTTTGAACGTTGCGGAGGCCTTTGATCTTGGAGCCAGAACCGAAAGCGGCGACACAACTTCAAAAAATCTTTTCAGTAATTTCTCCTTTACCAGAGAATCCCACGATTGGATTGCCGGTTTCAACGTGTTTTTCGACGTCGTAGATCGCAATAAGGTCTTCAGTTTTGTATTCCAGCCCAAGGGTATTGCGAAAAGTATAGGGCAAAGCTATTCCTTGGCAGGGAGATAACGATGACGAAAGCGGTCTATCCGGGCACCTTTGATCCACTTACCTTCGGACACCTGGACGTAGTTGAAAGGGGCAGTAAGGTATTTGACGAAGTAATTGTGGCAATAGGCATCAATCCCATTAAAGAGCCGTTGTTTAGCGTTGAAGAACGAAAGCAGATGATAGCCGACCACATAAAGCACCTTAAGAACGTAAAGGTGGACAGCTTTGAAGGTATGCTTGTTGATTACCTTCGTAAGAAGAACATTCATATCATCTTAAGGGGCATACGAACCGTATCAGATTTTGAATATGAATTTCAGATGGCTCTCACCAACCGTGCCGTTAGAAAGGATATAGAGACGATTTTCATAATGACCAGCGAGCAGTATTCTTTCTTAAATTCCACCCTTATAAAGGAAGCGGCCAGCCTTGGGGGGGACGTGAGTGCCTTCGTCCCTGCGGACATCGAAAAGTCGCTGAAAAAACGGCTTAGACGGAAAACCAACTAATCCCCTGTAAGGGCGCAGCGGCACCTAATCAATCTTGAATAGCAGATCGGCTGGAAATGAAACTTAATATCCTGGTCTTGGGCGACATCGTGGGGCAACCGGGGCGGGCCATTGTGGAAAATAGGCTCCCCGCTCTTATAAAGGAGAAAAATATAGATTTTGCCATTGCCAACGCGGAAAATGCCGCTGATGGTTCGGGCATAACCCCGGATGTGGTCAAGGGGCTGTTCGCCTCAGGACTCGACGCCATTACCACGGGAGACCACGTGTGGAGAAAAAAGGAGGCGATACAGGTCTTGGAGACGGATACAAGGGTCCTCAGACCTGCAAACTACTCACCGCTGGCCAAGGGCAGAGGATGGGTGGTGATAAAAAACCATTTACAGCCCGATATAGCCGTTATAAACCTGTTGGGACGGGTGTACATGTCTCCCATAGATTGCCCATTCCGCGTGGTTGACCGCATACTTGAGGACGTTTCAAGGAAGACGCAAATAATCATAGTTGATATTCATGCTGAGGCGACCTCTGAAAAGGTTGCCATGGGCTGGTATCTGGATGGCAGGGTAAGCGCCGTTGTGGGGACTCATACCCACGTACAAACGGCAGATGAGAGGGTCTTGCCGGGCAGCACCGCCTACATAACCGACCTGGGAATGACCGGGCCCTATCATTCTGTATTGGGCAGGAACAAGGACCATGTCCTAAAGTTCATGGTTACGCAAATGCCGACGCGTTTCGAGGTGGCAGAAAAGGACGTGAGGATGAGCGGCGCTATCATAACGGTTGATGCCTCCACAGGCAAGGCGCTGGGTATTGAAAGACTGGTGGTCTGCGAGAATAACGGGATATGAACGGTTTCGACACAATAACCCTTGTCAAAGAACCAAGGCATACGGCAAAAAGGGTCTACACGGTCTCCGAAGTCACCCAGAAGGTTAAAGATTCTGTAGAAAGGGAATTCTGCGGGGTATGGATAGGAGGGGAGGCGTCCAATATAAGAAGGCCGGATTCTGGTCATGTCTACATGACCTTAAAGGATGAAGGGGCGCAGCTTCAAGCCGTGATGTTTCGTGCCGCTGCCTCCAAAATACCTTTTAGTCTGAAAGACGGAATGCAGGTTATCGCCTTCGGTTCGATCTCCGTTTACCCCCCGAGAGGCCAGTATCAGCTCATAATCGAGGTCGTAGAGCCAAGGGGTATAGGCCCGCTTCAGCTGGCATTTTTGCAGCTAAAGGACCGCCTGGAAAAAGAGGGCCTTTTTGACCCTGCCCGCAAGAAGCCGCTGCCGTTTTTGCCACAGCGAGTGGCTATAGTAAGTTCTCTAAGCGGCGCCGCCCTGATGGATATGTTAAAAATCATGCACACGAGATCACCCCAGATAGAGACCGTTATCTACCCCGTAAAAGTTCAAGGAGACGGGGCAGGCGAGGAAATAGCCTTGGCGGTAACCGACATTAACAACAACGTCTCCAATTACCCCGTAGATGTCATCATAATCGGCAGGGGCGGCGGCAGTATAGAGGACCTTTGGGCCTTTAACGAGGAAGTAGTGGCGAGGAGCATATATTCCTCCCAAATACCTGTGGTATCGGCAGTGGGCCATGAAATTGACTTCACCATTTCTGATTTTGTGGCCGACATGAGGGCACCGACACCCTCTGCGGCTGCACAGATGGTAGCCCCCGTAAGGGACGAACTCCTGGAGAGAGTGAATACGCTCGCCTCCAGGATGCGGCGAGCAGTGTGCGGTAAGCTGGAGGACGCAAGAGACAGACTGTTGGAGTTTCCGCGCAGGTACGGCTTTCGCCAGCCGCTCGACATGGTCCTCCGGTACAGGGCCAGGGTTGAAGAGCTTTTATACGGGTTTAGTAAGGGTATGGGCCATTTGCTTGCATTGAACAGGGAGCGCCTTATCGGGATGGGCAGCAAGATTGAAGGCCTTAGCCCCTTGAAGGTGCTGACCAGGGGTTATTCCATCACCACCAAAAACGGCAAGGCGCTTACTACAACAAAAGGCTTGAGGCGTGGAGACAGGATTGAGACCCGCTTCCATAGAGGTACCGCCGTTTCAGTTATAGAGGAGACAGCGCGGTGGACAAACTGCAAGGGCAGAGAACATGAAGTTTGAGGCGGCCTTGAAGCGGCTGGAGGAAATAGTGGGAGAATTGGAAAAAGGCGAACTTAGCCTGGATGAATCTCTTGCAAAATACGAAGACGGCATTAAAATATACCGAAAGTGTTTGGAACTGCTGGAGGGCGCTGAGAAGAGGTTAAAGATATTTGCAAGGGATGAGAACGGCCGACTCCTGGTGAAAGACATATCGCAAGTACCGTTGTCCGAGGCCGGTAATAAACAATGATGCCTTAAAGGGAGAAAAGATGCCCAAGTTGGTAGATTCTATTAATAATCCGGAAGATTTGAAGAATATGCCCATAGAGGATCTTCCCCAGCTGGCCGAGGAGATACGTGAGCTAATCATAGACGTCGTCTCGAAGAATCCCGGCCATCTGTCATCCAACCTTGGAGTGGTTGAGCTGACGATGGCATTACATTACTGCTTTGACTTTAAGACAGACCGTCTGGTGTGGGACGTGGGCCATCAATGCTACGTACACAAGATCCTCACGGGGAGGAGGACGGCCTTCCAGACCCTTCGGCAATACAAGGGCTTGAGCGGCTTCCCGGACAAAAAAGAGAGCCCGGTCTACGACCCGTTCACCTCCGGCCACAGCGGTGATGCCATATCTTCCGCCCTTGGGTTGGCTTGTGCCAACGACATACTGGACATGGACAGAAAGATAGTCGCCGTGGTGGGAGACGGTGCAATTGGTGCCGGCATGTCATTTGAGGCCCTGAACCACGCCGGGGGCATGAAAAAGAACATACTTATAGTATTAAACGATAATGAAATGGCCATATCCCCGACAGTTGGGGCCGTGTCAAAATATCTGACCGAGATACGGATTCTTCCCCTTTACAAAGACCTTAAGAAAGAGATTCACCACGTTCTAAACATACTACCCATCTTTGGAAAGCCTGTGGAGAATATCCTGGAGCAGCTTACCGAGGCCGTAAAAAGGGGTATGACTCCCGGTCAGATCTTTGAGGACCTGGGGATTAAATACTACGGCCCTGTAGACGGGCACAATATCCCACTTCTCATCAATACAATTAATCGGCTGAAGCCCATTAAGGGACCCATACTATTCCACGTCATTACAAAAAAGGGAAAGGGTTTTGAGCCGGCATCTGAGAATCCGACGCAGTATCACGGTGCAGGCCCATTCAAGCTTCACAACGGCAAGATAGTGAAGTCCTCGCAGGCAAAAAAGACCTCGTACACCAAGGTCTTTGGGGATGCATTGGCCGAGATAGCCGAAAAGAACAAGAAGGTAATTGCTGTTACCGCCGCCATGCCGGACGGTACGGGGTTAACAGCCTTCAGGGATAAATTTCCGGACAGGTATTTCGACGTAGGCATTTGCGAACAGCACGCCGTGGGGCTGGCGAACGGGTTGGCAGCGTCCGGACTTAGGCCGGTGGCCGCCATATACTCCACTTTCCTGCAGCGCGCCTTTGATCAGGTGTTCCATGACGTATGTCTTCAGATGAGGGAGAACAGCGTGGTGTTTGCCATGGACAGAGGCGGACTTGTAGGGAATGACGGGCCTACCCACCACGGGACGTTTGACATAGCGTACCTCAGACATCTGCCGGGGATGAAGTTAATGGCTCCGAAGGATGGCCGTGAGTTGAAATTGATGCTTAAACTGGCCGTAGACACGGAAGGGCCAAGCTGTGTCCGTTACCCAAGGGCAGACATACCCGACGAAGAGCTTGACCTTCCCTCTCAATCATTCTCCTGGGGTGAGGCAGAGGTCTTGAGAGAGGGTAATGATGGAGCCATAATTGCCTATGGCGCCATGGTTTATCCTTCTTTTAGGGCGGCGGAGATTCTCGGCAGGGATGGGATGGAAGTGGCCGTTATCAATGCGCGCTTCGCCAAGCCGTTAGATAAGGAACTCATTCTGGAGATAGTCAGGACCCACCCCATTGTTTTTACCGTTGAAGACCACGCCCTGGCAGGAGGATTTGGTTCCGCCGTGTTGGAGATGCTTTCTGACGAGGGTGCGGACGTCAAAAAGATACGAAGGCTTGGCATTCCAGACAAGTTTATTGAGCAAGGCTCCAGGGAGGAGCTGTTGAGAGACCTGGGACTGGATGAAGGCGGCATATCGGGACGTTTTATGATGGAAATCGAGAAGTTAGGTATCCCCATGCCGGTAAGGGCAGCCAGACACCGATAGATTGAATGAAGAAGGTATTGATCATTGGAGATACTAGCAGGGACAAGATTAAGAATACCCTCACGGAGTTGGACTCGTGGCTGCAGAAAAGGGTCCGGACTTTTCCTATAGACATAGTTCAGGCGGAGAAGACGCATCCTCTAGAAGGCGACTTCGCCATAGCCCTGGGCGGCGACGGGACTTTCCTTAGGGTTTCGAGGGCAGTAAGCCCGTACGGAATCCCTATTATAGGGGTTCATCTAGGACTCTTCGGCTTTTTGGCCGAGTTGACCCCGAAAGATATGTATAGTTACTTAGACAAGATATTTAGAGACGAGTACAAAATAGATACTCGAATGTTGCTGAAATGCCGATTGGAGCGCAGCGGTACGGTGATAAATGAATCTTTGGGAGTTAACGACGCCGTGATATCGAGGGCATCCCTATCCAGACTGGTATCCGTAAAACTCTTCATCGATGATGAAGACGTAACCACTTATAGTAGCGACGGCCTTATCGTATCCACCCCGCTAGGCTCAACTGCCCATTCCCTCGCGGCGGGAGGACCTATACTCTCACCGGAGCTGGACGCCTTTATTATATCTCCCATATGCCCGCACACCTTAACGAACAGGCCGTTGGTAATCTCGGGGGAATCGAAGGTAGAGATGGAGGTTGGAAGTGAGGGTGTTGGGAGGGGGCTGACCGTTGATGGGCAGGTCTATGAGGAGCTGGTACCGGGAGACGTGGTAGTGGTGGAGAGGTCTTCTACGCGGTTAAAACTTGTGAATGCCGGGATAAGGAGTTTTTATACAGTGCTGAGGGAGAAGCTATCGTGGGGAGGCAGTCCTAGATATGGTGACAGTTAAAATAAACAAGAATCTTTGCAAGGGTTGTGAACTCTGTATACCCTTTTGCCCTTATGACTCTTTGGCCATGGATGATACCCTTAACGCCTACGGTCTTCAACCCGTTTATTTTAAAGAGGGCCATCCTTGTAATGGGTGTCGGAATTGCGCAATAATGTGTCCGGAGGCTGCGATTGAAATCGTCACTGCACAATAAACAGTTAATGACCGGTAATGAGGCTGCGGCAGAGGCTGCCATACAGGCAGGCTGCAGGTTCTACTACGGTTACCCCATTACTCCTCAGAACGAGATTATTAACCACATGGCCATGAGGATGCCTCAGGTCGGCGGGACCTTTATACAGGCGGAGAGCGAAATAGCCGCGATCAACATGCTTCACGGCAGCGCCGCTGCGGGTGCAAGGGTCATGACCTCGTCATCGGGTCCGGGCATAAGTCTAAAGCAAGAAGGTATATCCTATCTTGCAGGCAGCGAGCTCCCGTGCGTTATTGTAAACGTACAAAGGGGTGGGCCGGGTCTTGGGGACATCTCTCCATCACAAGCCGATTACTTCCAAGCGGTTAAGGGAGGCGGCCACGGCGACTACCGGATGATCGTCCTGGCGCCAAGTTCAGTGCAGGAGATTGCGGACCTTGTGTACGATGCCTTTGACCTGGCAGACAAGTATCGTAACCCGGTCATGATATTGGGGGATGCACAGTTAGGTCAGATGATGGAACCGGTGGAGTTCTATAAGCCGGCGAAGACATACCTTCCCCCTAAGAAATGGGCGCTCACGGGGGCAGACGGGCGGCCGAAAAACGTCATAAAGTCTTTCTATCCGGTAAAGGGAGAATTGGAGAAATTTAACCGTCGGCTGCAGAAGAAATATAGAAAGATTGAAGAGACTGAGGTTCGTTACGAGGAGATAAACACGAAGGATGCAGACCTGGTTCTTGTAGCCTACGGAACTTGCGCCAGGATATCAAGAGAGGTTATGAATAAGGCCTCTAAAATTGGATACCGAATCGGACTTTTGAGACCTATAACTCTGTGGCCCTTTCCCAAAGATGCCCTTAGACGGCTTTCGCAGAGGGTAAGGACCTTTATGGTGGTGGAGATGAGCGCGGGCCAGATGGTGGAGGACGTGAAGTTGTCCATCCTGGGACGGTGCCCGGTGCATTTCTACGGACGCATGGGAGGCGGTGTACCTTCTACAAACGAGATTATCAATAATATACTAGAAGTATTACCAAAGATTAACGCCGCAGACTCCGTAGAGATGATAGAGATATAAATACCTGTCTTTAACGGTTAGGGGATGGAGGGGGGTCTAGCCGCCTTTTTTACCATAGGAGCTATTTGAATAATTATGGAAACTCTTTATGCACCGCCGAAAACGCTTCATAGGGTAGCTACGCATTACTGCCCAGGTTGTGGGCACGGCATCGTACAGCGCCTGATTGCGGAGATAATAGACGAGTGGGATATAAGGGGAAAGACTATAGGGATTGCCCCTGTGGGATGCGCGGTGCTGGCCTATAACTATCTCGATATAGACATGAGTGAGGCCGCACATGGGAGGCCACCGGCCGTGGCCACGGGTATAAAGAGAGTCCATCCCGACAACATAGTGTTTGCCTACCAGGGGGACGGCGACCTGGCCGCGATAGGTCTGGCGGAAACAATACACACGGCGGCCCGAGGGGAGAACATAACCGTAATATTCGTCAACAATGCCGTCTACGGGATGACTAACGGGCAAATGGCCCCAACAACCCTTTTGGACCAGAAAACCACGACATGCCCGGAAGGCAGGAGCGCCGACGAGCACGGCTCCCCTCTCCGCATCTGTGAGCTTCTGGCAACCATAGACAGGTGTAGTTATTTGACCAGGGTTTCCGTCACAAACCCCAGGAACGTGCAAAAGACTAAGGCGGCGATAAAGAAGGGTTTTAGGACGCAGATGGGGAAAAAAGGCTTCTCTTTGATAGAGGTACTCTCCCCATGCCCTGTCTATTGGAGAATGAGTCCCATTGACTCTATGAGGTTTATAGACGACGAAATGAGCCGTACCTATCCTTTGGGCACTTTTAAGGATTGGGAAAAGGAGGGGTCATGACGGAAAAAATTATGCTTGTAGGTTATGGGGGACAAGGCATGATGCTTTTCGGGAGACTCCTGGCGCAGGCAGCGATGCTTGACGGCAAGTACGTGACCTTTTTTCCGTCCTATGGCACGGAGGTGCGGGGAGGGTCGGCATGTTACCACTTAATCGTATCTACGGGGGAGATATACTCTCCGGTGGTGGAAGAAGCCGACACCCTGATAGCCATGAATCAGCCCTCCTACATAAAGCTTAAGGATTTTATGAAGCCGGACAGCCTGCTTTTATTGAACTCTTCAATGGTGAATGTGGAAGACCCGCCGCAAGTAAAGGTCTATAGAATTCCGGCCACTGAGATAGCAAATGAATTGGGGAACGTAGTGGCGTCGAATATGGTGATGATGGGAGCCTACAACTACATAAAGGAAATTATACCGACCCACCTCTTTCTCAACTGTTTGGAGAACGCTTTAAGGGGCAAAAAGGCTGCCCTGTACGAAATAAACAAACTTGCCCTTGAACGAGGAGAAAATTACGTGAGAAACGGCAACCTCATTAGTCTGCCGGCAGAGTAACCAATGTTTTGCCAGAATATTTAGTTATCGCCTGCACAGAAAGGTGCTGCGCCAGTCTTTTTCTCGCTTGGTTCACTTATAAGTCATGAACGGTATGGATAGAAATAATTTTGTGTGTCGGTTTTTCCTTGCGCTTCTGATGCTGTGCTGTCACGGCTGCCTATTCGGAGGGAATAATAAAAAAGAAGATAAGGCCGTCTATCCAGTAACCACCATGCCGACGCCTACAAAAGAACCGGAAAAAGAACCCGAAGAACAGCCTGCAAAAAAACAAAAAGAACAGAATTCCTCATTAAAGGTGCTCCAGCAAGAAGTTAGTAAAGAGTTGAACGACCTTTCGAAAGAGATGAAAGAGACCCACGGAGACCTTCTTACAAGGACGGCGGCACTCGAAGAAGACTATAAGCAGCTAACGGAAAAGATTTCACTCTTAGAGTTCCTTCAGGGAGAGGCCTCCGGCAAGACGGCAAAGATGCAGGAGAGGCTGGAATTCGAACTGGAGACCATCAGACAGCAGATCGAAGACTACAATGCACTCCTGATTAATATTCTAGACAAGATAAGCGCTTCGCCTGACGCCGCCCAATTGGAAGCCCCTGCTTTCCCAGAAATGCCTAAATAGTAAATGCCGTAAAATTTCTCAAAAAGGCCCCAACTGTCACTCCCACGAAAGTTTGCCAGCAATTTCACGTCTAGAATAGGTCACTACAATTTAAAATGGCAATTGAATTCTTTCACAGGTCTTATTATGATAAAAAAAAGAAGGTTAACGAAGTTTCCTAGATTGGAGTGCCCCAGCGAGAAGGTCTTTAAGGACAAGAAGAGGAAGAGGACGAAAAGACCCACGGCCGAAGAGCTTGGGGACACGAAGGATAACTTGCCATGAATAAAAGACTTCTTCCAGTGTTGGTCTCAATGTGGTGTATTTTCTCAGCATCGTTGTCGGAAGCCGTACTTATAAATCTTACCGGAAAAGACGTCCAACAAGCTATCGAATATGGAGAGAGCAATAAAGGTGCCGATTATTTGGGATTTTTCAAGGACTGGAGGGTGGACCTGGGTTACGGCACGGGTTCTGCGCGGATTATCACTCCGTTCTCAAAGATAGCCTTCGAAGCCAAGAACGCCGCATCCGAGGACAAGCGCATTGAACCAGATGACATCAGTAAGATACTGGAAGAGTCTAAGGGTAAGTTGGCCTTTGGCGTATCAATATACGGTGAGACGCGGGATTTTGGACAAAGTGCAAGCGCGGTTCTTATCCAGGGAGATAAGACCATCCAGCCCATTGATTCCAGACCGGCCATGAAGGCCGAACCAACCCCCTCCTGGCCCAACCCACCCTCGTACAGGGCCATATGTTACTATGATTTTGATGTTAAGGAGATAGACCCTAAAGGTACCGTCACTCTTGTAGTCAGCGTGCCTGAGCAAGTGGATGTGAAGTTTCCGTTCGACCTGTCCGCAGTAAAGTAAGTTTTAACCCCCAGTTATCTATACTTGAACTTGTCCGCAGCCAGAATTATAATTTTTCATGGCTTCTGGGAAACACACCTTATCTGTCTTGGCATCTATAATCTGCTTAACGGTGCATCATGGCGGTCTGTTTGCCACACCTCCCTCCGTTCAGGTCAAATATACATGAAACGTATGTGCCCCTTCGGAGAACAGCTATGAAAGAGGGGATAAGGTTTGGGGTAGCGGGATGTCCGCCGAATTTCTGGAAGTCTCGATATGGACGCGACAGTGTTAATAATTCCCTATGGCTGGCGAGTATCGGCCTCGATGCCTACGAGATTCAGTTTACACACGGGATAAGGATGACCAGGGAAAGGGCCCTCTTGGCCAGAAAGAATGCAGACGCAAGCGGGATAGCGCTCTCCATTCACGCCCCATATTACGTGGTGTTTACCAGTACGAAAAAAGAGGTGGTTGAAAACTCTATTGAGCTCATGCTGAGATGTCTGGAATTTGCCTCTTATCTCGGAACCCGCAAGGTTGTACTGCATCCCGGACCCTGCCAGGGAAATGCACATGATGCCATGAAGAGGTGTATTGATAACCTCAAGGTCGTTCACAAGTACACCGACAATAAGGATGCTCTCATCTATGCAGAGACTGTGGGTAGGATGGGATACCTGGGGTCGCTTGACGATGTTATGTACATGTGCGGTGAGCTGGAATTCCTGAGACCTTGCCTGGATTTTGCCCATATATATGCACAGCGGGGAGGTGGACTGGCAGAAAAAGGGGATTTCAGGGAAATATTTGACCGCCTTAAAGAGCTGGAGGGGAGACTGCGTCTCGACGAGATTAAGGGGCTGCACTGTCATTTTTATCCCATAGAATACGGTGAAAGCGGCGAGAAGAGCCACAAGAATTATAAGGAGGGTAACTATGGGCCGAGATTTGAGCCGTTTCTCGAAGTTGTGTTAGAATACGGACTTAGCCCTACGATTATTTGTGAGAGCAAAGACGCTCAGGATGAAGATGCACTCCGAATGAAGGCTTACTATTATAGTCTGTTGGATAAAGAGATGAGGAAGACAATCTAGCTTGGGTCTAGCCACTGCTCAAACAACAACCTCGGCAGCCGGCAAAAGGTCGAAGCTCTTTAAAATCTCCCCTTAGAGCTCTTATGGGAGGTGAAATTCTTATAGAATTTCTTAGCGTGCATATGCCCGTAGCCTTTTGCCGAGGCTGCCGCTTGTCCCGAGAGGGTACCTACCATAACCCTCTCCATTAGAATTATACCACAACTATGGCGATTTGGACAGGATTCTGTGCAAACTGGCTAATAAAAACAGATGCTGGCAAAGCTGACCATGCCCATAGAGTCCGGCCACTGTTCGTATTTGAGCAGTTTGCCCCCGGAGGCGTCTATTGTTCTAAGCAGTATGTATATCGGTGAAAGTCCACATATTTTTCTTTTATCGCCGTCTTTTTGGATATTACGGAAGAACCCCTCTGCGTCTATATTTTCTATAAAGTTTATCATGTTAATGTCTTCTTGGGCTATTTCCTGCAGGTCTTGGTCAGTTAGAGGTGATGGGTCGCCAAAACGTGGTCCGACATGGCTTAGGTCAGCGCTTGCCAGCAAGAACACCTCACGCCCACAGTTTTTAGTGACATCCTTCAGTGTCTCTACAAAATCGCTTACCTCCGGCACCGAGGATGGGCTGGTGCCGTTATTCAACATCTCATGGAATGATGAACAAAGAATCGGTACTACGCTAATATCATTCCTGCCGTCGTATAGATAATGAAGGAATGTGGTCTGAAACTCAATGGAGTGTTCATTCTTATGCGCAAATTCATCCCGGAAGAGTTTTTCCCCGATGTCCCTCTCCAGAGCAGTTACTATTTCTTTATCAGTATGAAGTGTGCCGAACGGTGTCTCGAAGTCCTTTTTTGTAAGCGTAAAAAGCCCGTCCGTTGCCCCGTGTGAGGTGCCCAGCACGATAAAGCATTTTGCGCCGGAATATTTTTCTATCTCTCTGTACCCCCATGCGAAGCAGGGACCTCCCCTGCCGAAGTCTATGTGTGGCAGTACGGCCCCTTTTATCCCGTTCTTTGGTTCCTTCTCCGATTTTCTTCCGGTATGCTGGCCTGGACCTCCATCGGAGGTGAAAAATGCGTCAAATTGCCGCCGCAGCTTCGCAGGGTTACTCTCATACCCCTTTCCGGCGAAGGCCGCCTTCCTCAAGTTGGAACGCCGAAATGAATCCTTTAGGTTGTTTAGAAACAGACGGAACCGCTCGTTCTCCAGCAGCATAGCCTCGTCAAGCCTGCTTATGATTCCTTCGATTTTCTCTCTGAGCAGAATCTCGCCATGCCGCCTTGCGTAAGCCGTCTGTATGTCAAGTATGGAATGCTGTCCATCAAATAACCTGATTATCTCAATTACATGATAAGGCACAATAACCATCATGTCGGTGAGGTTAGATGAGTCTCTCAGGCACACGCCTTCCTTCCCCGGTGCGTTATACGAAAATGCCTCTATCGGGCGCAACTTGGGATATTCCATTGTATTATACGATTCGAGTCAGATCTTAGCAGGGTAAAATACGGCTTGCCCACTAATGTATGCGACAGGTTGTCAAGTGAGATAACTGTCGCACGTCGCTTTTATAGTGGGTACACATGTATATTGCAAGTGCAATTTGCCTTGACAGACAACGGTTGTACGGGCAATAATCTTTTTTTCACCGAAAGGAAGATGTCTAATGCCCAAGATGAGATGTATATCCGTAATAGGCGCCAGTTCTGCTACTAAAGAGGAGTTCAAGATAGCCGAAGAGGTTGGGCGTGAGGTGGCCAGACGTGGTGCGGTGTTGATATGCGGCGGCCTTGGCGGCGTGATGGAGGCTGCGGCGAAAGGGGCCAAAGAGGCCGGCGGCCTCACGGTCGGCATACTACCTGGAGAAGATACCAGTAAGATGAACCCCTACATTGATATACCTATTGTTACCGGCATAGGTTATGCAAGGAATGCCCTTGTGGCCTATTCAGGTGATGCAGTGATTGCTGTGGGAGGAAAACTGGGCACGCTTTCCGAGATAGCGTACAGTCTGATGATGTACAAACCTGTAGTAGGGATAAATACCTGGGGGCTCGACCTCGACGGAAGGGATCTTGACCGCCCCGGTCCCACCGTTGCCACGAACGCCAAGGAAGCGGTTACGAAGGCCTTTGAAGCACTGGGAACTAAATAAATACACAGTGCGCAACATCCATAAAAACTACGGGCGGGCAAGACATGCTTGCCCGCCCTGCGGGTTCTAGAAAAACACCTCGTTTTACTTACCTGTTTCGCTTAAGCGACTTTCCTTACTGAATAATCTCCTCTGTGTCTGTCCCTTAGTTCGCCAATCTTGGACTTATTCCAGTTGGATGTCCGGCTGTAATAACCCACTATCCTGGTAATGCCGTAGAGCTTCTCCCTTACGCCCGTCTCAAGGGACCCTATTACGACATCAAGCTCTTGCTTCAGGATAGCTTCCGGATTGATTGTATAGGACGTCTTCATACGATGGTTGTCAATCTTAAGGGCGTCCTTTTCAAACTTTTTACCGGCAAACTCCTGGCCGGCATAAATCACCCCGTCAATCTCCAGATAATCGTGGGCATTAACGGCGTCACAAAAGGCCTGGAGTCTCTCCTCCAACACAGGGGTCTCACACACTTCTCTTTCGAGTAATGCTGGGGTCATGTTGCCGCCTTATCTCCTTTCTGTATCAAAAATATTGTTAAGAAACAAAGATCGCACTTAACGATAGGGTTAACGTTTTCTTATACCTGCCACCCCCACTACTACTACTAATAGTACATGGGCGGTATTATAGTGCCGTATGTTGAAATGTCAAGCCGAAAAACACAATATTTTGTATGGTTTTCTATTATCTACACAATATGTTGCCATACAAAGGGATATGGTTTTGTTGTCATCTCCCGCCCTTGACAGGCTGTCCTCACCGTATAAAATCGGTTCAAACGGCTTACCAGGATCGCCGGCTGTGCCTTCTTACGGAGTCGTATGGGTCAAGGACGTTGTGGCCGCGGCCGACCTTGATGGAGCACCTCATGCTCTCGCTTAGGAATTCCTTTGCGAAAAGGACGGCCTCTTCAACGGTCTTTCCGCGTGCCAGCCCTGCCGCTACGGCGGAGGCCAGCGTACAGCCTCCACCGTGTACGCTGCCCACATCCGCCCTTGGCGAAACGAGTTCCCTGAAATTGCTGCCGTCGTAGAACAGGTCCTCAACCACCCCCTTTTTGTGTGAGGGCCAGTCTCCGGGTGCATGGCCGCCTTTTATGAGCACGGTTTTTGCCCCCAACTCATATATGGCGATGGCCGCCTTCTTGACGTCTGCAGGCTGTCTAATCGAGACGCCGGAAAGGACCTCGGCCTCCGGTATGTTCGGTGTGACTATCACGGCAAGGGGTAAGAGTTCCGAAATCAACGTCTTTAGGGCGTCATTCCCTGCAAGGAGTGCGCTCCCGTCTTTTGCATAGAGGACGGGGTCCACGACCACGTTATCGAGCTGATACTCCCGCATCTTTTTTGAGACCACGATCGCTATCTCGTCGTTCAGGAGCATTCCGGTCTTAACCGCTTCAGCGCCCACGTCGTTCATTATGGAGTCTATCTGCTCTCCTACGAAGGCGGGGGGTACGGACTGGATTGACTGCACACCCAGGGTGTTTTGGGCCGTGAGTGCGGCTATAACCGTAGTGCCATAGACCCCAAGGGCAGTTACCGTCTTTAAATCGGCCTGGATTCCTGCCCCTCCACTCGAATCCGAACCGCCTATTATCATTACCTTGTGCATAATCCGTGAAACCTCTAAAGAATCCTACCTCCGCCTAAGGCTAATCAGGATGAGTTACCCAGTTGATGCTTTCTTCAACGAAGTGAAATGCACTAGAGGCGCATCTGCCTAGGGCATGACTTCGTTGTCTATAGTGACAAATTTTCCAAGCTATTGCCCCTCCCTTTACGGGGGGTGATATTCACCCACACCCCTGCCCTCCCATCAAGGGGGAAGAGAAACGGACAGGTTTAAAAACCTGTCCCTACATGTGACCCAATAGTTTCGTAATGTAGGGACAGACCTTTAGGTCTGTCCGCTTGCGGTTCCAATGTACCCATTCTATACGACGCTTGCCAGTCTTATCCTGCTGGTGTACCTTGCAAGCACGTTTTCCCTCAGCAGCGGATATTCTCTCAGGGTACCATCCTGCTCTATCATCTTAAATGCGTCGTCTCTGGCCGTTTTGAGGAGTATCAGGTCCTTTGTCAGGTCAGCCACCTTGTAATCGGGGAGTCCGTGCTGTCTGGTGCCGAAGAACTCCCCCGGCCCCCTCAGCCTTAAATCCTCCTCAGCTATCCTGAATCCGTTGCTGCTGTTGACTATTGTTTGAAGCCTGCTGCGCGCATCGGAGGTCTTGGGGTCGGCAAAGAGGAGGCAGTAGGACTGGTCGCTGCCCCGCCCAATCCGCCCGCGAAGCTGGTGGAGCTGGGCAAGCCCAAATCTCTCGGCATGTTCGATTACCATCACGGTGGCGTTGGGTATGTCTATCCCCACCTCTATTACTATGGTAGAGACCAGTATGTCTATCTTTCTTTGGCGGAAATCGTCCATGACGGCGTCTTTAAGCTCTTGACGGAGTCGTCCGTGCAGGAGACCTACCTTAAACTCAGGAAAGTTCTCCC
>MHZB01000093.1 GCA_001828605.1 Planctomycetes bacterium RIFCSPLOWO2_12_FULL_50_35
CGAGTGGTACGGCGAGACCATAGTCATTTCGGACGTCCACTCAAGCGAGGCGGAGTATAGGGCGGAACTGATAGGGAAAAATCTTGCCCAACTCGGCAGGGAGCGGAGTCGGCCACCTTTAGAAGTTGCACTCGACCTTTTGGTGGAGCAGAGGGGTCGTGTATGGATAGTGACCTTTAGTATGTGTGAAGAGAACCTGGAAGAGATATTGGGATGGGATTTTGTCGGCATAGGTTCAGACAGTTCACTTCGGACGAGAGACGGCCTGTTGAGTCAGGGTAAGCCGCACCCGCGGACGTACGGTACGTTTTCAAGGGTGCTCGGCAGATATTCGCGGGACAGGGGGATATTGACCCTGGAACAGGCGGTCCACAAGATGACGGGGTTTTCTGCAAGGAAGATGGGTCTTTACAACAGGGGGGAGATTAGAGAGGGCTGCTTTGCGGACATTACCGTGTTTGACCAAAAACGGGTGCTGGACATGGCCACGTATGAAGAACCACATCAGTATTCGAGGGGCATAGAGTACGTAATAGTGAATGGTTGTGTTACCGTAGACAGAAGTGGTCATACCGGGGCAGTGGCGGGAAAGGTTCTAAGGAGAAGATGAGACCCATAATAGGTATAAACTGTGATTATGAAGAGGGGGAGGGTGTGCGTCCGCGCTACTTTTTGAATAGAGACTACTCTGCGGCCGTGGAGCTTGAGGGTGGGATTCCGGTGCTTCTTCCTGTCTCACAAAGAGATGAAGGGCATATCGCGGGTCTCTTGGGCATGCTGAACGGTCTAATCCTCAGCGGGGGTAAGGATATAGACCCGTCACGCTACGGGCAGAAGGCACATCCCAGCATAAAACCAACTGCGGCAGAGAAGGAGGAATTTGACTTCAGATTGGTTGAAAGTGCCTTGAAGATGGATATACCCATTTTGGGGATATGTTACGGTGAGCAGCTGTTGAATGTCAGTCTGGGAGGCAGTCTTGTCCAGGATATAACATCTCAATTAAGTGCATCTGTAAATCACAGTAATCCCTTCGGAGGACGCCACAAGGTATTAATAGAGAAGGGTACGAGACTTCATCGGCTGTTGGGTATGGAGACCCTAGACACCAATAGCTCCCACCATCAGGCGATAGACCGCCCTGGTGGCGGTCTAAGGGTGTGCGCAAGGGCGGAGGACGGCGTGATTGAGGCCGTAGAGAGTGTCAGGCACACATTTGTATTAGCGGTACAGTGGCACCCTGAGAGGATGTTAAATGATACGGTAGAAAGGCGGCTGTTCTCGGAGTTTATGAAGGAGGTAAGGGCCTATGCCTCCCAGAGAATCTAAGGCGTGGACCGTTTGCGGCGTATTCTCTGGAATATTGCTCATGTTGACGGCGGCTTCATGTTCGTCGGAGAAAGGCCCGTATCAGCTTACAGACGATGTGGCCATGTACAAAAGAGAACTAAGGGCCCTTCCGGACGACATCAATGCCCGGTACCAACTGGGCGTTACTTATTATAAGCTGGGAGACTATAGTGCGGCCGCTAAAGAACTGGAGGACGTTGTCAGGGAAAACCCCAACCTTCCTTACGCCTACAACAATTTGGGTCTGGCCTACGTGGGCATGGGTGAGTTGGGTAAGGCCATAACTGCATACTTGAAGGCCCTGGAGCTGGACCGCGATTTTCTGACGGCGAGGCTGAATGCTGGGTTGGCCTATTATCTGGCCGGCGAGTTCGCGGAAGCTGGTTCACACTTCCAAAAGCTGTTGAAGAAGGACCCCGACAATATTGGTGCGCGCCAGGGCCTTGGTCTGTGTCTTTTCCGAATGGGCAGGTTTGACGAGGCCATTGCCGAGTTCAAGAAGGTCTCAGAACTCGACCCCAATAACGCAGATGCGTACAAGTATATGGGCGTAATCTATGAAAGAAAGGGAGACCTTAGTGCCGCCATTTCGAATTATAGAGAGGCCTTGAGACTCAATCCCCATGATGCAGAGACCCACTGGGACCTGGCAAACATCTATTTTGAACAAGGTTATTTTGAAGGCGCACTTAGAGAATACATGTACGTCATTGACATTAGGCCTGAATTTAAAGAGGCATATTTCCGGAGGGCGCTGGCATTGCAGGAGTTGGGGGCCCCTCTAGAGGCAACCGAGGTGCTGGAACGTCTTGCGGTGTTGGATACTAATTATCCGGAGGTCCATTATCAACTCGGCTTAATTTATGAAGAGCGAGAGATGCCGGATAAGGCGGTGTCTGAATATGAAAAGGAGCTTAAGAACAATCCTAATGATGTTAAGGCCCATAAGGCCTTGGGCGAGTTGTACCTAACCAGGGGGGAATATGATAATGCCATCCGTCATTTTACCAGTGTTGTACAGATTGATCCGGCCAGCGCCCAGGCGGCCTATGAGCTCGGCGATGCCTATGCCAAGAGCGGCAAATTCGCCTTGGCACTTGTTCAGTGGAGAAGGGCTGCGGAGATGGACCCTGTTATGGCGATAAAGGTGTGGAAGCGGGCGCTGGAATTTAATCCCAAAATGGCTGAGGCGCACTACAGGCTTGGTCTGGCATATTTAAATGAGGGCAAGGTGGCGGCGGCCGTTAGTTCCTTGGAAGCGGCAGTGAGTGCGAAACCGAATAACATTGCCTTCCAACAGGCGCTCGGCAGGGCGTACGACGAGCAAGAAAAATTACTGGCCAGAGAGGGAAAGGAACGTGCAGAGGAGGAATGGTGGCCTTAGTCCTCCTGTGAGACCTTAAGAAAACTGTCCGAGGACAGGGACGAGCTATGCCCCTACTTGTTGTCATTCTGAGCGAAGCGAAGAAGCTAGTTTTTTCATAGATGGAGACCTCTGCAAAACTCCATTTATAAAGTCTAATACGGCGTACCCTCCCCCCTCCCTTGAGGGAGGGGGGAAAATTTAAAAGAACTAATAGACTTTTTCAGACCTCTCAGATGTAGCGTCGGGCTTCGGCCGTGAGCTCAGCCGAACGGTCTCCGTACCCGGCGTAATACGTGCGCCTGTAGTTGCCCCATTTATGGCTCACAGGCCCGATTAATCGGGCAGCTACGGTTGTGATAATGCGTCCGATGCGGAGATCGGACGCTACATGGGAATTTTTATGTGTGGCGTCCTAGACTTTAAACTTCAATAGGTCCAGCTTGGTCTTTTCGTCAAACTGTCTCTTTACAGACGGGCCTTTCAGCTCCAGTATTATCGCCTCTATGGTTAGGTAGACCTTTGCATCCTTCCTTATGCAGCCCAAGTTAACGGCATCATCCCTTCCTATGCCGCTGTGGATATGAATTTTTGGTTCGTCGCCCTTCCAAAAGATGGTGCCGAGACCCAACACCTCCCTGCCGTCCGCAAAATTCCTCCACATAGGTACGGGCGGTACCTCCACCTTTTCAGGCCCAACCACTATCTGTGCCCTTTCCAGGGCGCCTACAAAGTGTACAAGACCTGCCCTGATGTCTTCTTTTTTAATGAGTGTTGTAAGTCCCGCCAGCAGATCGTCCCCGTGGTCAAACCTGACCACGAACACCCTTCCGACATTGCACTGTGAATATTCCATTACTTTATTATTTAAACCTCCGCAAAGATTTTTAAGATTTCTCCGTTCTAGTAGGTCGTTTTTTGTTCTGCAGATGCTCTATTTACGGGACTTAGATGGGGGTGCCGCAGGGCTTAAGCCCTGCGGCACCCAGGTTGTGACATCAAAGGGTTCGATGAATCGAGCCGCTACAGAGATATTTTGTAGGGGCGTGATTTATCACGCCCATGGTCCAATAAATTGGGCAGCTACAAAACGTACGGGGCGTACCCTACAAAAGGGATATGTATTAGGATTTCGAGCCATCCTACAAGTGACGTGTCAGAAAATCAACGTGAAATTATATCGGGTGCTCCCAAAAAATCCGTAGGGGTGAGGCAACCTAGCCCCTGCCACGGCAGCCATTCTGAGGGAAGCAAGAGACCCTTCGCTTCACTCAGGGTGACAACGGGAAAACCGTCATGCACAATTCTTTCTGTTATTCAGAGCGGAGCGAAGAATCTAGTTTTTTGTCTATGTAGCGTCGGGTCTCCGTACCCGACGGCGGTGCGACCGCTGCGAGCGGCGTCCGATGCGGAGATCGGCGCTACAGGGCTATTATTGTGTAGGGGCAGACCCCTGTGTCTGCCCATCTATGCTTATATGGGGGTATCGCAGGGCTTAAGCCCTGCGATACCCAGGTTGTGACATCAAAGGATTCGATGCCCATGATTTAATCAGGGGAAACCCCTACAGCAAAGATTTGTAGGGGCGCAATTTATTGCGCCCGCGACCCGATGAATCGGACAACTGCTATTCAAACTTAAACCCCCCCTCTCTGAAAAGTTTTACACAGGCATCAACCGCATCGGAGTCATAAAGGATGCCCCTGTTCTTAAAGATTCCCTCCAATGCCGTATCTATACCGAGGGCAGGTCTATAAGGCCGGTGAGAGGACATGGCTTCTACAACGTCAGCTACGGCCAGTATCCTTGCCTCCAGGATAATCTTACCGTTCGACAGGCCCGCAGGATACCCTGAACCGTCCATCCTCTCCTGGTGTTGTAATACGATCTTGGCGACCGGCCAGGGGAATTCTATTCCCTTCAATATGTTGTAACCTATCTGGGAGTGGGCTTTGATCATTTCGAATTCGGTCTCGGTTATCTTGCCGGGCTTGCTCAGTATCTCAGCGGGTACGGCTATCTTGCCGATGTCATGTATAGCACCGGCCATGCGGATTCCTTCGATCAGTTCTGATGAAAGACCCATCTCCGCCGCTATAGCGGGGGCCAGGTCGGCCACGCGCCGCTGATGGCCGGACGTGTATGGGTCTCTCATTTCGACCATTGCTACCAGGGCCTGGATGGTTCCCCCCAATGCTTTCTGCAGGCGCTCCAGGCTATGTTTACGTTCTTCTTCTATCTGCTTGCGCTCGGTGACGTCCTCCTCGACGGCAACAAAGTGGGTAATGACACCTTCAGCGTTCTTGATAGGCGAGATGGATACGTACTCCCAATAGAGGTCCCCATTCTTTTTCTTGTTGTAAAATTCTCCACGCCACGTACCTCCAGAGGTAATCGTCTCCCACAATCTCTTGTGTTCCTCTGGTGGGGTTTCACCGGATTTCAAGATACGCGGGTTCTGCCCTATGACCTCCTCGGAGGTGTAACCGGTTAGTTGGGTAAAATAGGGGTTAACGTATTCGATGTCGCCTTCCGTACTTGTAATAATGACAGCGACCGGGCTCTGTTCAACGGCGTGGGATAACTTGTGTATCTGCTCCTTCATCCGCTTGCGCTCAACAAGCTTCGTCCGCAATTCTTCATTTGTCTTTGTCAGTTCTGCTGTGCGTTCAGTCACCTGTTGTTCCAGAGATTCGCTGAGTCTTTTCAGCGCCAGCTCCGCCTGCTTGCGCTTGGTGATGTCGGTGATTACAGTTCTGTATAGAATGGCCCGCCGCTTCGCATCGTATACTGGGAGGCTTGACAGTTGCACATCAACAGGCCGGCCGTCTTTTACCCTAAGGAGTGCCTCCGTGACCACTTCATCACCAGAATTCTTGCACCGTTGCAAGTGATTGTAAAATATTTCTACAGCACTCTTGTCCACAAAACTGCTGAATGACATGCCTGCGGCTTCTAATTGCTTCCTGCCAAGCAGCGTTGCGCCGGTCAGGTTAATATCCCGGATACAACCGATGCCATCTAAGGTTACATAGCCTAACGGTGAAAAGTCGTAAAGGTCCGCGTAACGGTTGCGGGATTCTTCCAATATTTTCCGTATCTGCCGCAGGTCATTGTTCTGGGCTTTTAGTTCTTTTTGATGGACATGGAGTCCTTGCAGCAGGTGTTGCAGTTTCTCCTCTGCCTGCTTGCGCCTGGTGATTTGCTTCGCAAGGTCCTCTTCCTTTAGGTGCAGTTTATAAAAGATTTCATAAAATGTGGCCACTGTCTTCGCTACAGTCTCTACCTGCCTCTTCGCCGCATCCAGAACAAATTCAGGGTAGTCTTCATGCTCTTCTGAGAGCTTTTTGATTTCTTCTATGCTAATCTCATATTTTTTAAATCTCTCAGCAATCTTCTTGATTGCTTCTACGTCCTTTGGCGGGTTAGATACGGCGGCGTTTGCCGCACCTATAGGTGTCCCATTTAACATAATAGGGACAGAATGTATTATCAGCCCCCCGGAACACTTCTCATTGTATGGCTTGTTGAGGTCAATGGATTTCTTTGATACACGCCAGCGGTCTTTGTGGCAGATTCCTTCGCCCTTTCCGTCCTTGGCCTCACAGGCGTCGGCAAGGCGGTTGCAATATCGAGACGTTATCATACTGGTGGCATGGGCCCCGTCACGCTCATATATTGTGGCCGATGTGTGGAGATAATTTAGATAGAATTTCTGGAGGAAATTGAGCAGGCTTACCGGTACCAGGTCAGTAATCTTTGACGGGGGTTTTGTGGTCATATTATTGAAATGCCCCTGTTTATAAGATCTCCGAATGTGAGATGCAAAACGAGACCTCTACAAAACGTGCAAAGCTGTCATTGCGAGTCCGCCTCGGGCGGGCGAAGCCATCTCGTGTATATTTATGAGATTGCTTCGCTTCGCTCGCAATGACAGGTGTCTGTTCATAGGGTTGTTCGTCAGGGGTAAAAATCTGTATGTAGCGTGGCAGTCTCGCCGCAGGCGCATCTGCCTCCGGCATGGCGTCCTTAGCGAAGACCTACCTACAACATAACCCTGCGATACCCCATTTTTAAAGGCAATGCATCTCTCCTAGACGCACTTTACACGACAACCCCTGTAAACGAAAATAGTTGCATAGTATAGTATAGTATCCTTACCATATACGATTCCCCATAATCGTATAGAAACAGTTCTATGGTAGTCCGTCTATAACAGGACGGACCAGGATAAAAATCTGTCCACGCAAGAGTTCTACGGCGTCTGGTTCCCGGTCCATTGCCCCTATTGGGAGGGCTATTCGACGCATGGAAGTCAAGCAATAGTAATGCATGAAGACTTTATCCAGAGCGGCATATGCGTTATTGCCTGCCTGACCAATTCGTGCGTGAAGCATTTCAGAACAGAGCGTACCTTATACAGTAAGCAAAGAGCTTGCAAAAAACATACCCCAAATAAGACAAACAACAGATTTATCGGATTTATTTTGCCATAATCTCAAATTGATTTTGCGGCAACAGGGCCGTATAATCAGCCTTTCTGTGCTGGGAGGGACGATTGCATAATGGCTTTAAGAAAGGAATATGACGTAGTG
Source organism: Planctomycetes bacterium RIFCSPLOWO2_12_FULL_50_35 (assembly GCA_001828605.1). GTDB lineage: Bacteria > Planctomycetota > Brocadiia > Brocadiales > Bathyanammoxibiaceae > 2-02-FULL-50-16-A. The sequence goes on from MHZB01000093.1 coordinate 7,309, forward strand.
GTGGTGGGTGCCGGACCTGCCGGCTCGGCAGCCGCAAGGGTAATGGTGGAGGCCGGTCTTGATGTCTTGGTGGTAGAGCGGAAGAAGCTGCCCAGGTATAAGATATGTTCAGGTCTTATAAATGAAAAGTCACTGAAGCTTACGAAGAAGTATTTTGGCGATATTCCGGAAGAGTGCTACTGCAGGCCGAGGATAATAAAGGGTGTCAGATTGTGGCACGACGAGGAACGTTTCAGGGACTGGCCCTTTGGTGAGAACGGAGCGCCCAATGTGTGGCGCGCGCAATATGACGAGTGGCTTGCAAGACGCTCAGGGGCCGAGGTGAGAGACTTGTGTCTGCTTGAGGATTTTACAATGAGCGGCAGGGGGATAAAGTTATACTGCAGTGACCAAAGTGAGGGATTTGTAGAGATAGACTGTAAGCATCTAGTCGGAGCCGAGGGATGCCTGTCGTCCATACGCGCCAAGCTGAACCCCGGACTTGAAAGGAGCTCCCACTGGTTCCTGGCCTATCAAAACTACTATGAAGGGAGTTCGGAGCTTGACCCGGAGTGGTATCATGGTTTCCTTGACCCCAGGTTCGGCGAGATATACGGGTGGTTTAACGTCAAGGATGATTATGTCATATTTGGGACGTCGTGCAGAAAGGGCGGGAGGTTTGCACCGTATCTTGGGGACTTCAGTCGTTTTCTGAAAGAGCACTTCGGTCTGAAGCTGGGAAGATTGGTTAGGAAGTCCAGCTGTCTGGGTACTAATATGTGTGCGACGGGTAACTTCTATCTTGGCAAGGACAGGATACTGCTGGCAGGAGAGGCGGCCGGCTTTCTTAACATGTTTGGCGAGGGCATATCTTCCGCATTGGCTACGGGATTGCTGGCGGGGCAGGCGGTTGCCCAGGCGGGTTCCGGCTCAGGCAGGGAGGCCCTCGAGATTTATACCGATCTCTCCAATCGGGAGCGGAGAGAGACCCTTGCATCCTGGAAGCTGGCATCCAGATTAGCTGGCAGGCCGGTGATGGTTTGAGCAAAATCTTACTATTTTTAATTTTGTGTTTGACATTTATTTTATAAGTGCTATACTCCCGACTCCTTCCCCGGCGGGAGGGGGTAGAATGGCCTGTTCTCCTGCTGAGTAATAAAGTAGCGTCCGAATAGCTGCCACCAAAGAGCTAGTATAGTAAGGAGGGTTATGTATTCCCTTCCGAAAGGTAAAGCTCTATATCTTGGTTGTTTAAAAATTTAGGCTTGCATTTCTTCCCTATTGGTGTTATGTATTGTGTTGTGCTGAGTTCCTGAGGAGGAGGGTAATGGCGAAGGCTCTCAAGGGAAGCATCACCATAGGATTCAAGCAGCCAGAGCTCCTTGTATCCATACAAGAAAAGCCAATTATTAGGTATAAGGGCCCGCAGAAAAGACTACTCGAAGAAAAGAAGTACGACGTAGTCAGCTCCCCTGACCAGAATTGGTTCCCCCATAACATACCTTGTAGGGTTAACTGTCCTATAGGTACTGACGCAAGGTCATATTCACTCGCAATTTCCGAAGGCAAAAATCAGCTCGCCTACCTTCTAGCCAGACAAAACAATCCATTCGTATCTACCCTTGGTAAGGTTTGCAGCGCACCCTGTGAGCCCGACTGTACGAGGGGGAAGATTGATGCACCCGTAACGATAAGAGCGCTCAAGGGTTTTGCGGTGGAAAAGAATAAATTAAGCACACGAGAGGTTTACGAGTGGCTGAACATGAAGAAATTAGGGGTAGACTTGCCTAAGGGTAACAGACTCCCCAGTATAGCCATTGTGGGTGCAGGTCCGGCCGGACTTTCTGCCGCCCACGACCTGGCCCTTACGGGCTACAAGGTAAAGGTCTTTGAGGCATCCAGCAAGCCGGGAGGTATGCTTAATGCCATACCTCGGTACAAGCTGGATGACGAGACGATAAAAAGGGATGTTGACGGTATACTATTTCTAGGCGTTGAGATAGAGACGAATAGGGTATGCGGTAAGGATTTTACTATAGATGAACTGCTTGGACAGTATGGCGCCGTTTTGCTGGCCGTAGGTCTTCAGAAGGCGAAGAGGCCCAACATCCAGGGCATTGAGCTTAAGGGCGTAATTCACGGAATAGACTTTTTGAGGCGCGCTGCCTCTGGAGAAAAGGTAGAGCTGGGGAAAAATGTGGTGGTCTTGGGAGGGGGAAACGTTGCCCTCGACGCCGCCCGTGCGGCCCTGCGCATAGGCGGGAAAAATACAAAGGTCAGTGTGGTTTGTATTGAGGTCGCAAAGGGTAAGAAACGATATAGCCACGAGGATGAAATGCCTGCCGAGGCATCAGAGATATCCGAAGGTGGAAAAGAAGGCGTCGTATTTCGCACCTCTCTTATGCCTGAGGAGATTTTAGGGGAACACGGCAAGGTAAAGGGTCTTAAGGTCAGACCAGTTAGTACGGTTTATGACCGTGATGGACGTTTTAATCCTGTTTGCAAGGGTAAAGCCCAGGTCTTGGAGGCGGATACCGTTATATTTGGATTGGGCCAGGAGCTTGATACGTCCTTTACGCGGGGGAAGAAGGACCTCGAGCTTGGTAAAGAGGGCTTATTGAAGGTTGACCCGCAGACCTTGATGACGTCCAAGAAGGGTGTGTTTTCATGTGGGGACATGGTGAGGTCCGGATATGCAGTGGACGCAATAGCCTCCGGGCAGAAGGCGGCACAGGCTATTCACAAGCATCTTGGGGGAACGGGTTCTCTGGGTTTGAACGGCCCTCAGAAGATTGAGCCTGCCCACCACCATGAGAAGCACGACGTATGGGCCACCAGGTGTTCGATATGGTACGGTTTGCCGCCCAGGCTGTCGGTAAAGCAGAGAAGAGGGAATATGGCCCTTATAGAGGGCAGTTACTCCAACTTCGAGGCCAAGAGGCAGGGCCAGAGGTGCATTGATTGCAGCGTAAGTCCCATGATAAGTCCGTATAATCCCTGTGTAATATGCGGGAGTTGTGAGGACGCGTGTCCGGCCGAGTGCATACATCTGAAACTTATGAATAAGGCGGACTTTAACGGCCTGCATAAGGAAGTAGACGGTGCCGACGGTGACGGTCCCTGGGTCAGTCTGATAATAGACGATACCGAGTGTATCCACTGCGGTGCCTGTGCTGAGGCATGTTGGGAAGACTCCATCTACATGGTTAAGTATAAAGAGGTTTGTGGATAGGAGGTGTTTTTGTGGGAGAGACTGTGGCAAAGGCAGAAAAGGTTGTAAAGACCACAAGACGCGAGGCGTTGAGGAAGGGCCTCTTTTGGGGCTGTTGGGGCATATTCATAGGCTTTGCCGGCATGTTGGGTATAAGCATAGTGCGCTATGCGTACCCGAGGATAGTTTGGGAGCCTTCGAGTACGTTCAAGATAGGCAAGCCGGATGATTATGCGGTTGGCTCAGTCACGGTAATGGGAGACCGCAGGGTGTTTCTCATTCGGACCGAGGGGGGTTTTTACGCCCTTTCGGCTATCTGCACGCATCTGGGTTGTCAGCCTATATGGGAACAGGACAATCAGGTATTCATGTGTCCCTGCCACGGTGGGAAGTTTTATAAGGACGGGATAAACTTTGCGGGTCCACCGCCAAGGCCATTGCCGAGGTTTTTAATGACGTTTGCCCCTGACGGCCGCATGATGGTTGATAAGGCGAAAGAGGTCGGTCTGGATTTTATATTAAAGGTCTGAGGACTTTGTCATGAAATGGGTTCCCTTAGGGCTTGTTAGATATACATTTTGTCTTGGTGGGCTTAGTGTATTCTTTTTCTTGTTGTGCATCCTTACCGGGCCCTTCCTGATGATGTATTACATCCCCAGTGTGGATAGGGCGTGGGCAGACGTCCAGGATTTGAGCAACGTGGTGCCGTTCGGCAGGTTTCTCAGGAACCTCCACAGATGGTCGGGAACACTTATGGTTATATGTGTCCCCGTCCACATGCTGAGGGTATTTCTCCAGGGCGCTTACAAGCCGCCGAGACAGCTCAACTGGCTTGTGGGAGTTACTCTGCTGTTGCTGACGTATTTGATGGCCTTTACTGGTTATCTCCTGCCCTGGGATAATGAGGCGTACTGGGCGGCTACCGTGGGTATGACTATGGGAGAGAACAGCCCGATAGTTGGGTCCAAAGGTCCTTTTAGCATCCTGTCTCAGGATAAGGACATAGCTTACATTTTGAGAGGCGGTACTATGTTGGGACAGCCATCTCTGACGCGTTTCTTCTTTGCCCACTGCGTGGCCATCCCCGGGGCCATGGCGGGATTGATGGGGCTTCACTTCTTTAATATTCACAAGGCCGGTGGAATGTCCGGTCCCTTATAAAGATTTTAGTTTGTTAATTGATCAACATAAGGGGAGACCTCTGCAAAAGCGTCGAGATTGAGGGTGTAAATGTAGCCGCACCCTTTAGGGTGCGTGCAGCGCAGGCTAAAGCCTGCGGCTACTCTTAAGATGATTAGACTACTTCTGCAGCGCTTTCAGTGTATGAGACTGGTCAAGCAAGTTAACAGGTTGGAGGGATAAACGACAGTGGCAGGCGGACCACATACTGGTAGTGAACGGCACAGGATAATGACGGTTGTTAAGGGGGAGGCCCTAAGGTCGAGGGATTTGTATGAAAGACCGCCTAAATATGAACTGTTCTTCCCCAATTTCGTGATGAAGGAGCTCTGTGTCGGACTTTTCTTCCTAATTATACTCTTTATATGGTCGTATTTTAAGAATGCCCCTTTGTATGAATTGGCAGACCCGACTAAAACACCTGCACACATAAAGGCCGCCTGGTACTTTGTGGGTTTACAAGAATTGCTGGCATATTTTGACCCTTACCTGGCAGGGGTGATTATTCCGACTTTCATACTGGCCGGACTCTACCTTGCTCCTTTTCTTGACCCTGACCCCATAAAGGGGATAGGCCGCTTTGCCTGGAAGGAGAGGGGGTTTGCCATGTATTCCTTCATTGGGGGCTTTGCGTTCTGGTGGCTGCTGATAATAGTAGGATGGTATTTAAGGGGCCCCCTGTGGGCTTTTTACTGGCCGTGGGAGGACCATCACATAATAAAACCCCCGCCTCCACCGCCTTGGAGCTTCCCTTTACCTGCGGGCATTGCTTACATAATAGCATTTTTTGGACTCGGCATTACAGTGCCCGGCGTTATCTTCCCGAATTTCTTTTACCGTATGGGAGTTGTCAGATACGTTATAACCATGTTTTTGTGGACCTTTATGATTTTTGCCTTGGCGAAGATGTTTCTGAATAACGCCTTTAACCTCAAGTACATTCTTGTAACACCGTGGTTTAACATATGAAGGTGACCAGGATATGCTGCCGTTTCCTATAAATCTGAATCTTCCGTGGCTCATAGCGTTTATCATAGCCTCGTGCGGTCTTGTAGCGACTGCCGCCGTATGGATTTATACGGAGTGGGGTGAACCCGAGTGGAAGAGGTATCAGGCACTAGAGATGAATGCGATGCGCGAGAACCTTCAGAAACAGTTGTCTGTGCTGGAAGACCCCCAATGGGGTGACCCGGCAAAGGCAAAGATAGTGAAGGAATCTATAGAGTTTCTCAGTAGGCCGGACTATCAGATAAAGCAGACAATATTGAAGGGTTACGGCATCTGGCTGGAGGGGACGACAGGTACGCCGGTGGACAGATGTATGACATGTCACATAGACGAAGACAAGCTGGATAAGCAGCATCCTACTACCAAGGAGTACTTTCCCTTCAGTACCTATGGCTGCACTGTATGTCACGATGGTGAAGGCAGGGTGCTGACCAGGGAGGGCGCCCACCACGGGATATATAAGAACAGAAAAGAGATGATGGAGAGGGTAAAAAACCCCAAGGAAATATTAGCTTTATGGGCCAAGATGGCTGAGCTTTCTATACAGCCCGGGATGACGGCATTTGATTTTAGAGACTACAGCGCTGCCGGAGAGAATCTGGTCTACGTCGGCAGTATTAGTTGTCTTAAGTGCCACAAGAAACTTACCGCGCGCCACGTTGAAACGTGGACGAAGAACAAGTTCAAGACCTGGGACAAGGTGCGGGAAGCAAAAGACTTCCAAGACGGGGAT
>MHZB01000094.1 GCA_001828605.1 Planctomycetes bacterium RIFCSPLOWO2_12_FULL_50_35
CCGGGGAGGGAGCAATTACCCCCTCAATGGGTTAGCAACCCACCGCTTTCAGCCGCTCAGCCACCTCTCCTAGACGGATTATAACTACTTGTCGGAACAGGGTCAACAGAAAACGATGCCCTAAGAATTTCTGCTAAAATATCTATGAAGACCTCTAAAAACCTTGTAAAGTTGTCATTCTGAGGGAGCAAAACGACCTAGGAGTCTCTAATGTAGCGTGCGAGCTCGCTCGCACGTGAACGTGAAAGCAGGCTATCACGTTAAATAAACGTTGGAGCAAGCTCCAACGCTACACACCGGATTTTCGTCTTAGCGAATCCGCCTTAGGCGTAAAGTGAAACGGTGAGACTTCTGAAAAACTCAATTAAATTGCCATTTTGAGATGTAGTGGTCGAGCTTGCTCGACTTGATAGTAACAAGTGTACGCAGAGTAAACTCTGCCACTACAATCATACATATAATACAAACCCACTTTTAGGTAGGGTTTTTCCGCCCAAAACGGATTAAAAAATGAGTCAACTAGGTGACTTTTGCAGAGGTCTCACGGTAGACAACGAAATTTATTTCGTTGATTCGACGACCGTAAAGGTCGTTGTCTACCAGTAGATTCTTCTCTGCCTTAGACGGACCAGAATGACGACATCGTACGAGGAGGTTTTCGCCAGGTCTCTTATGGCTTATCACCCCTTATTTAGGGCGAGGATTACCTTGCAGGAGTACTCAAGGGCTGATGTGCAATGAAGAGTTTCCTCAAGAGTCTTACCCACGGCAAAACTGCCGTGCCCCCTGACCATCACCACCGGCACCTTCATAAGCGTCCTGGCAACTGCCTTGCCTACCTCTTTAGACCCCACAGACCTGACCACTTTATCCGTGCCCACTACGGGCACCTCCCCCAGCAGTATCAAGCCCTCCGCATCGAGCGGCTGTATCTTCTTCTTGACCAGAGAGAGGGCTATTGCGTTGGGAGGATGCGCATGGATGATGGCCTCCGCACCGGTCATCTCATATATCTCCCTGTGGACGGGATATTCCTTAGACACCTTAACGTGTCTGGCTGGGCCTTTACCGATGTAGGGGACCTTTATCACATCACCCTTCTTTAAATCTCCCAGCATTGCGGAATGGCGGGTGATGAACATGTCGTCTCCCTTCACGAGGCTTGCGTTACCGCCGTGGGAGGTGATGAGCCCCAGGTGAAGGAGTTGTCGGCCAATGCGCTGGAAGTCCTTAAGCATAATATCGAACCGATAATTATGAATAATCTAAGCCGCCTCAACGGCAGTGTCATCTCTGCGGCTCTATAATGACCTTGACGGACTCCCTGCCCTCGGCAACGAGCTTGAAGCCTTTGCCGGTCTCGGCGAGTCCTAATCGGTGTGTAATCATATCATGTACGGGCACCCTGCGGGCGCGTATCAGTTCTACGGCCTGTACGATATCCGCCGGTGCGGCACCGTACGAGGGCATTACCGTTATGGAATTGCGCCAGAAGTCGTTGATGGGGATTGACAAGCTGACGCCAGGTTCTGTGGGTGCAAAACAAAGGACTGTACCCCCGCGGTCCACGGACTTCAGCGCCTGGTTAAAGGCAGGAAGTGCACCGGCACAGACAATTACCGTGTCGGCAAGCCTGCCGCCATTTACCTCCCTCAGCCGGGCCGGCACGTCTTCTGCGGCGTACATGACGGCATCTGCGCCAAACTTCCTGGCCATCTTGAGACGGTACTCACTTAAATCAGTGGCTACTATCCGTCCGGCACCCAGTGCACGGGCAAGGGCTATATGAAGAAGCCCTGAGATACCGCTGCCCATGACCAGCACGCTCCTCCCCGGTTGTAAGTGCGCCACCCTTTGCCCCCTAACGACGCACGCAAGCGGCTCGATAAACGAACCATCCTCAAACGACATCTCGTCGGGCAGGACGAAGACCCCCCTGTCAATGTTTATCTCCGGCACGCGTATGTATTCGGCAAAGCCACCCGGGTCAAAATTGGTGGTGTGCAGGGTATCGCATGCGGTGTGATTGCCGTTAAGACAGTAGTGACACGTATTGCAGGGGACGTGATGCGACACAAACACCCTGTCGCCCTTTTTGTACCGCTCCGCCCCCTCTCCAACCTCAACCACCTCTCCCGTAATCTCATGTCCGAGTATGATTGGCGCCCTTTTGATGCGGTACCACTCCATTACATCGCTACCGCAGATGCCGCTGGCCACCACCTCCACCAGCAGTTCGCCGGAACCAATCCTGGGGGTCGGCCTCTCCTCCAGCCTCACGTCCTTGTTGTTGTAATATACCGCTACGCGCATGTATGTCGCTAAAGAATGATTATGATTAAGAATTGGTGCATCTCGATGCACCCTACGACTAAATAAACAAGTAAGGCAGGGCTCGTAGCCCTGCCTCACCATTGTTTTTTAAATATTAAGTGTTGCAGATTTTATTACGTCTCCGATGCTACTACTTCTTTGCCGCTCTTGACCGCATTGAAGATGTCGTTGGCCTCCCGGGCAGTGGCCTTTTTGTGGATAATGGCGTGCAGCGCCTTGGCCATGGCAACCGGGTGGTCATGCTGCCAGATATTCCTTCCCAGGTTTATGCCTATGGCACCTTTTTGCATACCGTCGTAGACGAACTCGAAGACTGGGAGCTCTGTATCGAACTTGGGTCCACCGGCTATAACTACCGGGACCGGGCAACCGTTAGTAACCTTATCAAAATCCTCGCACCAATACGTCTTTACCACCTTTGCGCCCAGCTCCGCAGCAATACGGCAGCACAGGGCCAGATAGCGGGCATCCCTCTTTTCCAGCTCCTTGCCGACGGCGGTAACGGCCATCACCGGGATGCCGTACTCTTCACACTCATCCACAAGCTTACTGAGATTCAACAGCGTCTGACGCTCATAATCGCTGCCCACAAAAACAGATATGCCAACCGCAGCGGCATTAAGTCTGACAGCCTCTTTCACCGACGTGGTCAGCCCTTCGTTGGCAAGGTCCCCGCCAACGACGCTGGTTCCCCCTGACACGCGGAGGATTACCGGCTTACTCTTGAGAGGGTCTATGCACGAACGCAGCACACCCCTTGTTACAAAAAGCGCATCGGCAAACCTGATTATCGGCTTAATCGCCTCACCCGGCTTTTCCAGTTTACTCGTAGGCCCCAGAAAGTACCCGTGGTCTATAGGCATAAACATACAATGGCCGTCCGATTTTATAAGCTGCGCCAAACGGTTTTGCATTCCCCAATCCATCGCTACTCCTCCTTTTAATTACTTGCGGCCCCGACGAGGGATAACGCCGAGTCCGGCGTTATCCCCTTGCGGAAGGCACCATTCAGTAAATATCATTTCTCTGGTCGTACGATTAAATAGCCCTTATTTATCAACCAGTGGTGAAACTCATAGGTAGTATGTATACAAGCGGTTTGACATTTATTCCGTATATTCTGATACTCCTTGGAACCTTCCTGCCGGGCGTCCAGTTGAAGCTGTAACGGGCATTTTATGTCCTTACAATACTCCCTCCGCTTGTAGTCTACGTATCCAGTCAATGACATAACCTTACCCTTTCAACTCGTGTGGATTTTTGTCAAACCCTGCAGATTCCCAAGCTTACAAGACCCCAATGGAGTGCGGATTAGGCAATTTTTACCACACAACCAAATTGGTGTCAACGTCAAAATGCCTTTGTGCCTTGACAGGTTGACTCTGTTGTTATAATGCTGCTATAATCTGGTCCGTCTGCTCATCTTTATAAATCGAGGACATTCCAACCTTGAACGAAACGGTACTCGACTGTCTGCATGGCCCAATAGAAAAATGGCTCACCTCCAACGAACTCAAATTACGCACGTCTTTAAGCGACAATCAGTTATATCAAGAACTTAGACGCATCCAGCAGGCTGGTTATCTGATTGACCACCACCCCCGCTATGGATACCGGCTTGTGGCAATCCCCGACCGCCTAGTGCCGGATGAGATACAGAGGGGGCTCAATACGCATATAATAGGACGCGAGATACTTACGTATGAAGAGATGGATTCCACTATGGACGTGGCCGAAAGGCTGGCAGAGAAGGGCGCCCGTGAAGGAACCACCATCTTCACGGAAAAACAGCGCCTGGGCAGGGGCAGGTCCGGACACCACTGGTACTGCCCAAGACACAAGGGCATCCTGATGACCACTATCTTGAGGCCACATATAAAAACCGACCGTATATGCCTATTAGCCGGAACGATAGCCGTGGCCGTGGCGGAAGCCATTCGCGATTTCCTAAACCTCCCTGCAGTGATAAAATGGCCTAATGATATCCTCGTTAACAACAAGAAGGTGTGCGGTATATTGGTTGAAGCGGCAACACCCAGAGGAAGAGAACCGTACTTCCTTGTAGGTATCGGGCTAAACGTAAATCTTACAAAGAGTGAACTGCCAAAAGACGTTATCTATTCCGTCACTTCATTACTCATAGAAAATGGCTCGCGCGTCAACCGCATTGACCTTGCAAGGGCGCTCCTAAGACAACTGGATAGGTGGTATACAGCCCTTAAGGACGAAGACTATAAGCGCATCAGGGAGAGATGGGTAGAGTTGTTTCCAATGATAGGGCGCAGAGTAAGAATACAGGAAAGGAATAACGAACATGTGGGTACGATAGTTAATTTATCAGCCAAAGGAGGCCTGATAATGGAGCTCGATGATGGCGTTCGTAAGTCATTCGGCGGGGAATGCCTGGTAATAAAGGAAACCATCGCATAGCCCATATCGTCCATGTCCGTATCGGCTCGCCTTTGAGGAAAAAAACTCGTCTTCAGCAAGTCCGTGATAAGACATAACTTAGCAACAACGTAGAACATGTGCTTTTCTGTTAATAATCCTTGACAAATAAAGCGCCTCGGCAATATAATTTCCCTATGAAAAAATGTGCCCTATTAATCCTTTACTCTGCCCTTACAGTCTGCCTCTTTTGCAGTTTTGCCCTCGCACAGGTAGAGATTGACGAGAAAAAGGTGAACCTGGGTAAGAAGAGACACTATGAGGCAGGCATGCGTGAGTACGGCATAAGTGGCGGCGTTGGATACGCTGGCGAGGACGAAGTCATCACGGATTTCATTGTAATGCCCAAAATGGGCCTCATCCTCGCCGACTTTGACGGGCCGGTACCGGGGGCCGTTGAGATGGACATGGAACTTATGGGAGGTATGTTCTGGAGGCCTGAACGGGCCGAAGAGGGTGCTTTTAACCTGCTGTTTACGTACAATTTTGAGACAGGAACGAAATTTGTACCCTTCTTCTCGGCAGGGGCCGGGGCATACTGGACAAATCTTGACGTAAACGAGCTCGGCTCCAGATGGAACGGCAGCCCTCAAGGAGGGTTGGGGGTAAAATATTTTCTAAACGACAGAGTTAACCTCAGCGCTATGGGCCGCATCAGACACATATCCAACGCAGGAACGGCCAGTCCAAACCGCGGTGTGGACAGCATGTTCATACTCTTCGGAATCAACTTCCTTCGCTAAAACAAGAAGATACTCCAGATAGTTTTCACTGCGTACGTTTTTGTTTCTCTAAGTATTTGCAAAACCCGCCCTTTGCTCATTAAACGTGCGAGCAAGCTCACACGTTACATAGCCCCAACGCATTCAAAACACCTCCAACGTGTAACCTCTGTATTTTAGTGAGCATACCGTCATGGCCTACCATCCGCCCCCTCCACATTGACACATTTTATGTAATCTGCTAGGCTTATACCTGCGCTTGTCTTACGCAACGCACTGTGAAAAGATGGGACTTATGAGAAATCCCACAGCGTATAGACAACCAGTCAAATATGGACACACTTAACACCTATGTTCACACCTCCAATAAGAAACATGCCAGAGTATGCGCGGCAGAAAGACCCTGGCAGCGTGAGGAGAGATATTACTCCTTTCGCCGTTACCTAAAGGAAAAATTTCCGTTTAAAGTACACAAGATTTCAATCCACGCAGGTTTCACCTGTCCCAACAGGGACGGCCACAAGGGGGTTGGCGGCTGCACGTTCTGCACAAACGAGAGCTTCAGCCCCAATGCCAGGACCTCCACTATATTACCCATTAGGGAACAGATAAGGAGAGGAAAGAATTTTCTCAGGTCCAGATACGGCGCGGAGAAATTCATTGTCTATTTCCAGGCCTTCAGTAACACATATGCAGACGTCCTAACCCTGAAATCCAGGTACGAAGAGGCCCTGGACGACGAGGATGTTATCGGCCTGTCAATAGGCACCAGACCAGACTGCATCTCCGACGAAGTACTTGGGCTTATAAATTCCTATACCGACATCTATCACGTCTGGATAGAGTACGGTCTCCAAAGCATCCATAATCGCACCCTGGAGCGAATAAACCGCTGTCACACCTATCAGGAGTTCGAGGACACAGTTTACAAAACCAAGGCCCTGGGTGGCATAAACGTTTGTGCACACGTCATACTGGGACTCCCCGGTGAAGACCACTCTGATATGATGGATACCGCGCGCAGGATCACCAGCCTGGGTATTGACGGCATTAAACTACACCATCTCTACGTGGCCAGAAACACTGCTCTGGAAAAAGAGTTCAGACTCGGCAAGGTAAAAACAATGGCAATGGAGGAATACGTCTCCATCGCCTCAGACTTCCTAGAAAACCTGTCCCCCGACATCACGGTTCAGAGGCTGGTTGGAGATACCCACGGTGACAGCCTTGTCTCTCCCATCTGGCCCGTAAGCAAGGCAGAGGTTATCCGGTCCATTACGGGGGAATTGCGCCGCAGAAACTCTTTCCAAGGCGCACAAATTGCCACTTGACTTTAGTTTGTTTTGTGCTTAAATTCCGCAGACGGGGCGGAAACAAGAAGAATTTGCGGGCGTAATTCAGCGGTAGAATACCAGCTTCCCAAGCTGGGCGTCGTGGGTTCGAATCCCATCGCCCGCTCCATCTTTACCAACTAGAGGGTTTTGCTCACAAGTGACAGCAGGGGTAAATTCGCCACACTTATTGAAAAATACCCGCCACACCCTCCCCTTAAGACTCCGCTGGCCGATCTTGGCACTCTTGATGTTTTTTGCCGGCTGTGCCCAACCGGACAAGGGTATCTCTCACATATCAACGACACCTTCACCTGCCGTCGGGAAACCGGGATACATCACACATAAGGTCGAACGCGGAGAGACAGTATGGGCCATATCCAAGAGATACGATGTCTCACCCCAGACAATAATCCAGCTAAACGGTATTAAAGACGTAACGGACATAGACGTGGGTACAGAACTGTTAATACCCGGCACCGATTCTTCAGCCCACGCCATCACCACCTCTGCACCTACCACAGTCACCTCCGCATCCGTATCCGGCAAAGGCTTTATCTGGCCCATTAGCGGAAAAATCCTTAAACAATACGGCGACATCATAAACGGACACAAAAATGGAGGGATAGACATAGAGGCGCAGGTCGGACAAGACGTCTTGGCATCAAACGGCGGAGTAGTTGAAGTGGTAACAGAGAACCCTGACGGCTGGGGCAAGGTGGTTGTGATAAGACATAACGGCGGCCTCCACACATGGTATGCGCACAATTCAAAGATACTCGTAAGCAAGGGTAGTTGGGTTAAGCGTGGACAGGTAATAGCCCAGACCGGCCAGACCGGTAGTATAACTAGGCCGGAACTACATTTCAAGGTCTTCAAAGACGATAAACCCGTTAACCCGCTATCGTACCTACCTGGTGAATAAAGAGGGTTGTAAATAATACCGTCGCACCTGCCCCCGTCCATACCCATACCGTCAAGCAGACGATAGACTGATTAAATAAGTCCTCTGGAAAGGAGAAACACGTATGTCGGCAAGAGGTTATTTTAGATTACTAACCGTCTGGTCTATAGCAGCTATAGCAAGTATATCAACGGTCTCTACCGCCGTGTCCGACGAGAAGCACGCGGATGTACCACATGCATCCTACGGTCACGCTGAGACAAAGACCGAAAAGGAGGCCCCTGCTGCATATCCTGAGAAGAAAGATGGCTGGGGACCATACGCACAGTACTGGGAACCGATACCTACATTCAAGTACTGGGCACCTCAATTATTCTACGCACCTCCGGAGGAACCTAAGGGCGTCTTCACAAGAGACCAATGTGTGGGCTGTCATGTAGTAACGCAGCCATTACTCGTTAAAGCCTGGTCCGAAAGCTCTCACGGAGATTTCTCCAATCTAACTCCGACTCAGCGCGAAACGCTGCTGAACGTCGAGAAGCGGCTTAGTAAGGGCCTTAAAAACGTAAACTGCATAGACTGTCACGGAGCACCGGGTGCGGAAGAAATCAGTCACGACACACAACTCATAATGCCCGGCCCGGAAACCTGCGGCGTCTGTCATCCGAAGGAGACAAAAGAGCTTATCTCTGAAAAGGACTACGGTATCCCAGGTTGGCCCGCGGGCAGAGAAAGCCATGCCATGTCCTACGACGCCAATCTGGGGACCGACGTCTGGGCCGTTGCAGACAAAAACATAGTGCAGGGCTGCGACATGTGCCATAACATCCAGCACAAGTGTGACAGTTGTCATACCAGACACTCCTTTAAGGCCTCGGAGGCCAGGAGGCCAGAGGCCTGCGCCACGTGCCACAACGGCCCTGACCATCCGGACATAGAGTACTACCTTAACTCCAAACACGGTACAATCTATTCTGTTGAAAGAGACACATGGGATTGGTCAAAATCCATTAAGGACGCCAAATATCCGGCCCCTACCTGCCAGTCCTGCCACATGTACTATAAGGGCGAATACTCTCACAATATGGTAAGAAAGGCCATCATGGGCGAGGGCGACATCCTCTTTTATGAAAACCTGTTTAAGGGCGTCCCTCCGACCGAGTTCATAAACGGAAATCCAGAATTGGTGGCCAGGCGAGAGGCGTGGATTGAGACCTGTGCACAGTGCCATTCAACAAGATTTGCACAGGATTACCTCACCTCTATGGATAAGGCGTCGGACGCTGTATTTGATTACCTAACGGATGCATTCGCCATCCTCAAGGATGTCTACGAAAAGGGGGCTCTGTACCCAATGCCCTCAGACAGGCCCCACGCCCCCGCCCCGGTGAATGATAACCCACCCAATACACTCGGTGGTTTCTACGGTGAGTTCTGGGCAAAGGACGGCAACCCAAGCCGCATTGAGATGGACTTCCTGTACATGTGGGAAAACGAGGCATTCTGTGTACGAAAGGGGCTGGCGCATCAGAACCCGAACGGTTTCACTTATATATCGTGGGCTAACCTCCTGAAGAAGTACATCGGCATAACCAGCGAGGCTGATACGTTAAAGAGACTAAAGGAACTGGAAAGCAAAAGGGCCCTTCTCATGAAGCCCTATAAAGTGAAATAAAAAGTACGGAAATTCTCGGCAAAACCCGCATAATTGTAATTTAGAGGGCGATATCTCCGCAAAAGTCAATTTGTCGGGCGATGTTATTCTGGGCGTAGCGAAGTCACGCCTAAGGCGGATGCGCCTCTGGCGCAAATCTAACCCGCCATGTAGCGTGGTCCGCCTAAGGCGGATTGCCACGTTTAATCCGCCTTAGGCGGAGAGCAAGCTCCAACGCTACATTCCGGTCGTTTTGCTCCCTCAGAATGACAATTGTGCCGGGTTTGCAAAGATCTCAGGGTATGATTTACTATCTTTGCAGGCGGTTCCGTACAGGACCGCCTATATTTTATCTACATCTGATTTAGAGACCCAAATGACCTGGTTTTATTACTCAGTCCTAGCCGCCTTTTTCTCAGCCACTGCCACGGCTCTCTCTAAGAAGGCCGTTGAAGAAAATGATATATACACCGTAGCCTGGATACGCTACGGGTACACACTCCCATTTCTTCTATGCTTTATGGTGTTTACTGAGATTCCACCACTGGACTCCACCTTCTTTCTTGTGAATGCTGCAATAATACCTCTCGAAGTCCTTGCTGTCATCCTCTATACAAAGGCCATAAAATATTCCCCCCTATCGCTTACCCTGCCGTTCCTTTCCCTGACCCCCGTTTTCCTCATAGGCACCAGCTTCGTCATGTTGGGAGAACGGCCGGACAAGTCCGGTACGGCTGGGATACTGCTTGTTGTCCTGGGGGCTTACCTGCTTAACGTACATACCACTAAAGAAGGTGTACTGGGCCCAGTCCACGCAACACTTGAGGAAGAAGGCTCCGTGCTCATGATTATAGTTGCTTTTATATACAGTATAACTGCCAATCTCAGTAAGATTGCCATTCAGCATTCAAGCCCTATCTTTTTCGCCGCGTTTCACCCCACAACCCTGGCATTAGCCCTTTTCCCTATTTTGGTGATAACGTCAGGCGGTAACTTGGCGAGGGTCTTTTCTAGCCCGGTTCTATTTGTCTCCATTGGCATATCGCAACTGCTAATGTACGCCACACAAAATCTTGCCATCTTAACGATTGAAATTTCCTATATGTTGTCAGTCAAACGGACCAGTTTAATATTCGGCGTACTGTACGGATGGTTATTGTTCCGAGAGACCAACTTGCGAGAGAGGATGCTCGGCTGTATTGTAATATTGATTGGCGTCGGACTTATTGCTTTCTTGTAAGAATACGGCTCACTCTGCTCTTGATGTAAGGCAGACATGTGAACAACAGAAAGATTATTTAAGATATAGTCAGGTTTTCGCCTCAAATGAATCTGCTGCTCTTTTCGTGAACAGCCTGATTCGTGAGTGGCCTTGGATGGGGTCGTGTATCTTTCTGAATTTTGATCTAGTGATCTAAATGACTTGGTTTCATTATTCAATACTCGCTGCCTTCTTCGATGCCTCCACCGCCGCACTCTCCAAAAAGGCGCTGGAAGGCAGCGACGTATACACCGTCGCCTGGGTACGCTACGTATATTCACTCCCATTCCTAACGTGCGTATTCATGTTTATTGAAGTCCCATCTTTGGACACCACCTTTTTCCTGGTAAATTTAGTGCTGGTACCCATTGATGTCACGGCCCTTATCCTGCAAACAAGGGCCATAAAATACTCCCCTCTGTCGCTTACCCTCCCGTTCCTTGCCCTGACCCCCGTCTTCCTCATAGGCACCAGCTTCCTGATGCTGGGGGAACGACCTGATAAATCCGGTGTAGCAGGAATACTGCTTGTAGCACTGGGGGCATACCTGCTTAACGTACATACCACCAGAGAAGGTGTACTGGGCCCAATCCGCGCAATACTTGAGGAGGATGGCTCCGTACTCACGATTACGGCTGCCTTTCTGTTCAGCATCACCACTAACCTAGGCAAGATTGCCATACTTCATTCAAGCGCCATTTTCTTTGCCGTATTTTATCCCACCTTACTGGCGCTGGCCTTCTTCCCTCTTTTCATGCTGACGTCGGGCGGCAGCCTTAGAGCGGCCTTTTCTAACCCTATCCTCTTCGCCTCCATAGGCATTACAAATGTATTAATGTTCATAACACACAATCTAGCCGTGCAACTCATAGAAGTCCCTTACATGATGTCGGTTAAACGGACCAGCCTAATTTTCGGTGTGCTGTACGGCGGGTTATTATTTCGAGAAACCCATCTCAGAGAGAGGCTGGTTGGGGGTATGGTAATGTTAATCGGCGTTGGGCTTATAACTATCTTCTAAAACTATGCAACCTGTCCCGGCGTTGTAACGACAGGGCTGGGTACCCTATCTCATCAGCGCCTCCGCCAGCACAAGGTCATCCGGGGTAGTAATTTTTATATTGGTGTGGCTGCCCGGAACTACTTCCACGGGGTGGCCCAGTCTCTCAACCGCCTGGGCGTCGTCTGTAACCTCAACGTCTTCATCGAGAAGGGCATAATAAGCCCTCAACAGTACGTCCTTCTTAAAGCCCTGCGGCGTCTGGGCCATCCACAATCTTTCCCTATCTACCGTGCGGATTATCCTCCCCTTACCCTCGACCTCTTTTACCGTGGCGTTCACTGGCACGGCAAGGATGGCGGCCCCGGAGGCACTGGCCCTGTTTATCACCGCCTCTATCATCTCCGCTGTTACTATGGGTCTGACGGCGTCGTGAACCAGCACAATCTCCGTCTGTGGTCCAAGATGTTTAAGTCCCTCGTAGACGCTGTCCTGCCTCCTCCTCCCCCCCGGCACTGTCTTAACCCAGATACCGTATTCTGTATATTTACCACGCAATTTATCTCTGACGTCTTCAAGCTCATTTGCGCCTACTACCATGACTATTTCCCGAACACCCTTTACGTCCAGGAATTTCTCTAAGGAATGCTGGAGAATGGGCTTCCCCTTGATGCACAAATAAGGCTTCTTTACATTCCCACCCATCCGCACGCCAAGACCGGCGGCGGTCAGTATCACAGATACATTCGACATGGTGCCAGTTTTTATTGTTACATTTTACGAAAGCGGCAAGGACACGTTATCCGCCTGAGGTGGATATCAAACCACAGGAACTTGGCTTATCCTTGACCACAGATAGTTTATAATATTAGACCCTCTCATAGGGGTAAAACAGTTTCATATACTCGTCTTGGGCGTAGCGGTCGGTCATACCAGCTATATAGTCACAGACGCCTTGGTAAAGTCCCGCTTCCTTTGCCCAGCGTTGGAATTCCGGTGGAAGCTGCCCGGGGTTGGCAACGTAAACCTTGAAGAGTTCTTCTATGAACCGCTTGGCCTTGTCTGACATACGCACCACCCGATAGTGACAATAGACCTTTTCATTCAAGAATTTCTGCAGCCCCCCTTTCTGCTCCGCCAGTTCCGGTGAGAATTGTGCGATAACCTCTTTGCACTCACGCACGTCACGCGCACTTTGTATGCCGAGGCTCTCCAGCCTTCGCTGCGTGTTTTCCACCAGGTCAGTAACCTCAAGGTTTATAAGAAATATTATAGTTTGGGCCTTCTTGGATTCCTTGTCCAGGCCGTTCCATTTCTTCTCTACACTTTCAGACGCATAGCGCCACAGTTCGACATTCCCAAGATCGTCTTCAGTTATAAGCCCGGCCTTCAAACTGTCATCGAGGTCGTGGTTGTCATAGGCTATGGAGTCGGCCTTTTCTACCACCTGCGCCTCGAGGAGAGAGTTCTGCTCCGGATTGAATTCTGAAATTGTACTCGCACTGGCATTATGTTTCGCTACGGATTCCCTGAGCTCCCAGGATAGATTGAGTCCCGGGAATCCCGGGTAACGTTTCTCTAATACGTCAACCACCCGCAGGCCGTGGAGATTGTGTTCGAAGCCCCCGTGGTCCCGCATGAGTTCAGACAACGCCTCCTCACCGGAATGACCGAAAGGGGTGTGCCCCAGGTCGTGCGCCAGTGCAATCGCCTCGGCCAGGTCCTCATTAAGGTTCAAGACCCTGGCCACACAACGGGATATCTGTGCCACCTCCATAGTGTGCGTAAGCCGGGTCCGGTAATAGTCTCCCTCGTGGTTCACAAAGACCTGGGTCTTATACTCAAGCCGTCTGAAGGCCGTGGAATGGATGATGCGGTCTTTGTCTCTCTGATAGACGCTTCGGTAGGGATGTTCCTCCTCCCGGTGTTTCCTGCCAAGGGAGTCTTTGCTCTTCATGGCGTAGCCGGCCAGTTCTCTCTCCTCACGTCTCTCTATATCTGCTCTGGTAATCACCTTGACCAGCCTCAAAAGAATTTTTTCATCTGCATCAAAAACTCGGACAGATGATGCGAAATAACCTTCGTCTCCGAAGCAACCGGCATAAAATTGGTATCGCCCACCCACCTCGGCACTATATGAAAATGAAGGTGCTGGGCGCCGGCCCCGGCGGCCTTTCCTATGTTGGCTCCTATATTAAACCCATCGGGCTTTATACTCTCCCTCAAAATGGCCTTTGTCCGCCCAAGGAGCCTCATAATCTCAAGCATCTCCTGGTCATTTAACTTATCAACGTCACACTTGTGCTTGTTGGGAGCAATCATCAAGTGACCGTAATTATATGGATATTTATTGAGCATCAAGAAACATTCTTTTCCCCTGTAGACAACCAGGTTCTTGCCGTCATCAGTATCTTCAACGGCATGGCAGAAGATACACCCCTTTTTTTCCGCCAGCATATATTCTTGACGCCAGGGTGCCCAAAGATTTTTCATGGTTTTACGCGATGTCCGTGCAGAAAATACGACGGTGAGATAAAGACTCTTATCCGCAAGTATCGCAACTTGTGGACGTGCATGTGTCGCAGGAAGAGCCTCCGCCGGAGGCGTTATCACCGGCGCCCATGCCAAATACAGAAAAGACCTTCTCTACCTTTTCTCCCCCGCACTCAGGACACTTGACTGCCTTTTTTTGTGCGGAACTCGCGAAATATTCCTCAAACCTGTGCGAACAGCCAGTACAGTTAAACTCGTAAATAGGCATAATCTGTAATAAACAAACCTCTGAAAAATTCTATGTAATTACAACGTCGAACACCGTTTCCGTCATTCTGAGCGAAGCGAAGAATCTTGTGTTAACAACCAGACCTTTCACTACGCTCGGGGTGACATCATATAAACCTTTTAATATGCCTCAACAAGGACAATTTTGGGTCAAGTTTTCTGTTTACAAGGACTCACCTGTTAGTTCCTGATATATGGCAAACTCGTTATCGGCCTCCGTCTGCCGACCTAAACTCTCATATGCAACGCCCAAGTTGTAATGCGCCTCCGGGTCATGCGGATCCAATGCCAGGGCCTTTTTGTAGGTAACTATTGCGTCTTCCACCATGTCCCTTTCATAGTATGCCGCACCAAGGTTAATGTACGAATCTCTGTCTTCCGGGTTTATCTCAAGGGCCTTTTTATATTCCGCAATGGCTTTATCTGTTGAACCACTCTCCAAATATACATTTCCCAGGTTATAGTGCAACTTAAAGTTTCCGGGTCTCTCCCTGAGGGCCCTTTCATATATCGCAGCGGCCTCATCAAGTTGCCCCTTCTCAACATATTCGGCTGCTTCTGATAAGACTAACTCTAGCCCAGCCGCTTCCGGCGCGGCGGCTGCGGGGCTTACGACGGGCGCCTTCGCCTCAACGGGTGGTTTTGCCGACGGAGGGGGTATTTCTACCGCAGGCTCGGGTCGTGCACAACCAACAACCGCCATTACCAAGAAACATTTTACTATAGAAAAAACAACGGCTCTACTCGTGTTTTTCATTATCTGCAGTTACAGTCTATCGAGTAGTTCCCTTTTTTTCGCTTCATAATCCTTGTCTGTAATCAGGCCCTCGTCCATCAGGCTCCTGAGGTCTTTAAGCCGTTGCGGGATGGACTTCTTCGTCTGTGACTCCCGCTTAAGAAGCTCCTTCTTCTTGTATTGATAATCTTCAGGTGAAATAAGGTCGTTGTCCAACAGTTCCTTCAGGTCTCTGAACTTCTGGTTCATGTTGCCGTCGTCATCACCAGAAGAAGACGGTGTTGATGGTTGGACCTGGACGGGCGGGACTGAATTATCTGGTGATGTAAGCCCAATTTGCTCTTCTATTTTTTTAAGCCTCTCTTCCATAACGGGGTCGGTGCGGCTGTATGAATCGTACTCCCCTCCTTCCTGCGGCATTGAAGCAGCAGGTGGTTCGACATCGAAGGCCTTCTCCCGCAGATTTATAATCAACCAATTTCTGTGACCCTCTTTGTATTTCTGGCCCTCTCCCACTGCAAGCTCCCAGAAACCACCATCCTTCATGGAAGTGGGGTCCTTTGATGGTGTTTTACTGCGGTTAGCGCCCGGTACGTCTTCGATCCTTGCCTGCACACGGCTGAAGGCTATATTCATGTCTTCGTCTATAACGAACAGACTAAAGACCGTCTCTAAATCGTTAAGTAAAGGCCTCCCGCGTGGAGAGTAGACGTAGAGATATTCGTCTGCAGTCGATTTTGAAAGGGCATCTGAAATAAGGGAAGCTAACCTCTCGGTCTCCGTTTTAGTAAAGACCTTTCCGCCGCCTTTTGTAGAAAGGACACCCTTCTCTCTAAAGGATATTGAGGATAACACCTTCTTTAACTTCTCTACGTCAATGATGTACGGATGGCTAAACGGTCCGGATGCACCTTTCAAGTCTTCTGCATCCTTCAATTCTACGTAGGTATCGCCATCCTTGTATATTGGGTTAGACTCTGCCCGGAGACTATCGGCTGGAAGTATGGAATATACGGCAGCACAAAGGGTAATGCTAATTACAGCAACTACAAAAGGCCTTATCATCTCCTTTTCTGAACTGTTCTCTTCTTGGGTGCAGATTTTCTAGCCTTGTCGTATAGTAATTCCATGTATATGTTTGTCTTCTTCAGACCGTATCTCTTAGCCTTGAAACGTACGGCCTCAAGGCTTCTGCGCAACTTTTTTGCCAGTTTACCTGTATCGGTACTTGGGTACTCTCTTTTGAGCGTAGAGATCTCGGATGCAGTCCACTTCTTAATACCCTTACGCCTAGAGATTTTTGTCTTCGCTTTCATTTCCAGTATTCAACAGAAATAATCAAAATGCTTTTCAATATTTGCAAGTTTTCTCAACACTTAGCATACACCTCTACCATTGTCAAGGAAAAACTAAATAACGGTTAAGCCCCAGCAGGAATTACATTTGGACGTTTTCTCCTTGAAAGACGTTATTGCAGTCTGTAGAATCTTTCCCAGGAGGAAATTGCTCTTGAAGGCAACTTTTGTCACATTCTTTAGGGTATTATTGGTATTTATAACTGTAGCCCTTTTTGACCGTGGAGTCACCTTCAACGCAATAGCCACGTGCCTTATCGCCTGCATCATCGCAATGGACGGCCTCGATGGATACATCGCCCGCAAGTATGGCGAGACGTCTAGACAGGGTGCGGTCTTTGACATATTAGGCGACAGGATAGTAGAAAACGTCCTGTGGATATACTTTGCCTGCATCGGGGAATTCCCTTTTTGGATACCTGTCACTGTAATTACCAGAGACGTGGTAGTTGACAATATAAGAAGCCTCGCCCTTTCCCACGGCAAAACTGCCTTTGGAGAAACAACCATGCAAAGGGGGATGTGGGCAAAGTTCCTTGTAAGTTCAAACTGGAGCAGGGGTTTGTACGCCGCTGCCAAGGGTGTCTGCTTTACCTACATTGGCCTGCTGATTACTTTGGAAAGTGCCAACGCCTCGGGACCCTGGTCCGATTACCTGGTGCCTATAAAGTGCATACTTGTATACACCACCGTGGTCTTCTGTATACTCAGGGGACTGCCTGTTGTCTGGGAGGGTCGAGAATACCTCTTCAGCAACGTAAAATAAACATCCTTCGGCTACATGATAAAAGCTGCCATCTTTGACATAGACCACACCATCCTAAAAAAACATTCTTCCGAACGTATTTTTATTAAATATCTGCATAAGAATGGCATCGTTACCACCAGGGACATAATCCGCTTTGTATCCACCTTTCTGACAAAACTGTTCAGCTTAAACGGTATATACATCAAGAAAAACAAAT
>MHZB01000095.1 GCA_001828605.1 Planctomycetes bacterium RIFCSPLOWO2_12_FULL_50_35
ACTTTTTAGGGGCTTTTGCTAACTAAAATCCCACCTTAGGTCCGGCTTTCTGGCCGCCTTGACCTCGTCAAGCCTGCCTACCGGTGTGCTGTGTGGCGCGCCTCTTACCAATTCCGGGTTATTCTCGACCTCTTCGGCTATCTTTATCATGGCGTCTGCAAATGCGTCAAGGGTCTCTCTGCTCTCTGTTTCGGTAGGTTCTATCATAAGGGCCTCTTCCACTATCAATGGGAAATATATGGTAGGGGCATAAAAACCGTAATCGAGGAGTCTCTTTGCGATATCAAGTGTTGTGACGCCCAACTTCTTCTGTCTCCTCCCGGACAGCACAAACTCGTGCATACAGCCCTCAGGGTATGGGATGTCGTAATGCTTTGACAATTTTTTCTTCAGATAATTGGCGTTTAAGACCGCCGCACCGCTTACCCTGGAAAGCCCATCCTTGCCTATGGCAAGGATGTAGGAATACGCCTTGATTATCACGCCTATATTGCCGTAGTAGGGTTTGATACGACCAATGGAGTCTGGGAGGTTATAATTGAGCTTATACGTCCCGTGCTTCAGTTCTATCCTGGGTACTGGAAGGAACGGTCTCAGGGCTTCTACAACCCCAAGTGGACCGGAGCCAGGCCCGCCGCCGCCGTGTGGCCCGGTAAACGTCTTGTGCAGATTAAGGTGGAGCAGGTCTATACCCATATCGCCCGGTCTCACCCTGCCCAACAGCGCATTCATGTTGGCGCCGTCACAGTAGACAAGTCCTCCCACCTCGTGGAGAATCCGACAGACGTTCTTTATCTCCTTTTCAAATATCCCCAGGGTGTTTGGATTTGTAATCATGAGGGCGGCCACATCGGGCGACATGGCCTCTTTAAGTGCGTCAATATCCACCAACCCTTGTGGGTTTGACTTCACCTCGACCACGTCAAACCCGCAGAGCGCCGCAGATGCCGGGTTTGTGCCGTGGGACGAGTCTGGAATTATTATTTTCTTCCTGGGGTCCCCCTTTTTCTCGTGGTAGGCCCTGACCACCATCATCCCAAGCATTTCCCCATGCGCACCGGCAGAAGGTTGGAGGGAGAAATCGGCCATGCCGCAAATCTCCTTTAACATCACAGTAAACTCATACAACAGCTGCAGGATGCCTTGCACCTGTCCGTGGGGTTGATATGGGTGGAGTCTCTTAAAACCGTCAAGGCCGGCAATATCCTCGTGTACCCTGGGGTTGTATTTCATGGTGCAGGAGCCTAGGGGATAAAAGTTTGTGTCCACACAATAGTTGAGCTGTGAAAGTCTGGTGAAATGCCTGACCACGTCCAGTTCCGAGACCTCCGGTAGTCTAGGTGGATTTGTCCTCTGTAGTTCCTTTGGTACGAGATCATTAAGAGGTTTCCTCGGTACGTCTGCCCCAGGCAGACGTACACATCTGCGGCCCGGCGATGAAATCTCAAATATCAGTCCTTCGCTCACAACTCTCTCCCATAAACTATATTGTTGAGACCTCTGTAAAGAGTCTCAGCATTATTATGAGTTTTTGTAGGGGCGTATGGCCATACGCCCCTACCGGTTTTTACCTTGTTTGACCTCCCGACGCCTCTTTAAGAACGCTCACCAGTCTGTCTATATCTCCCTTCGTCTTTTTCTCGGTAACGCAGAACAGCATCGAACCCTCCAGTTCACGGTAAAACCTGCCAAGCGGCAGACCGCCAATGACGCCGTTCCCGAACAGCACGCTGTTTATGCGAAGTTGAATCCCTTTAGGCAATTTCACGGCAAACTCGTTGAAAAACGGCCTCTCAAATAGTGGCTCAAAGCCGTCTAGAGCACAGATTTGGTCAAAGGCATAGTGGCTCTTCTGCAAGTTCAGTTCCGCAAGCTCTCTTAGTCCCTCTTTGCCGATTGCGGATAGGTATATACATGCCCTCAGCGCAAGGAGGTTCTGGTTGGTGCATATATTGGAGACCGCCCGCTGACGTCGGATGTGCTGCTCACGGGCCTGAAGCGTCAGCACAAAACCCCTGCGGCCCTTTACATCATCCGTAATACCCACCAGCCGCCCGGGTATCTTTCTCATAAATTCTTTCTTTACTGCAAAGAAGCCCACGTGGGGGCCTCCGAAAGAGGGATAATTGCCCAGCGGCTGTGCGTCTCCAACGGCTATGTCCACCCCATATTCTCCGGGTGGCCTTATGATACCCAGCGATATGGGATTTACACAGCTAACAAGCAACGCACCCTTGTCATGGACCGTTGCCGACAGCCTGTCCACATCTTCCAGACAGCCAAAGAAATTTGGGTTTTGGACCAGCACCGCCGCCGTTCCTGAACCTGCCGCAGTTTGCACGGCTTTTACGTCCGTAATACCGTCTGGAACCTCCACCTCTATGATGTTCACGCCGAGATGGCTAAGATACGTGCGCAAGACCTCTCTGTACTCCGGATGAATGCCTTTTGACACAACGACGTTTTTTCTCTCTGTGTGCCTCAAGGCCAGCAGCGCAGCCTCCGCAAGGGCGGAGGCGCCGTCGTAGAGGGAGGCGTTGGCTACGTCCATGGCGGTAAGCTCGGCTATCAGCGTCTGAAATTCGTATATGGCCTGGAGCGTGCCCTGGCTGGCCTCGGCCTGGTATGGCGTGTAGGATGTAAGGAACTCGCCCCTGGACGACAGGTGGTCAACTATACTTGGGCAGAAATGGTCGTA
Organism: Planctomycetes bacterium RIFCSPLOWO2_12_FULL_50_35; assembly: GCA_001828605.1. Taxonomy (GTDB): domain Bacteria; phylum Planctomycetota; class Brocadiia; order Brocadiales; family Bathyanammoxibiaceae; genus 2-02-FULL-50-16-A. Next base: position 2,699 of record MHZB01000095.1, read on the forward strand.
CGTGCCGGCGCCGAGGAATGAGATGTATTCATCCAGATTGCAATTCTTTTTGCTCAGTCCCTTGAGGCGGGACAGAAGTTCCTGCTCGGATAAGGCCCCTGGAATATCCAGCGAGACCTTTTTAAGTCCCTCCGGCACCGTTTGAAACAGGGCGTCGGTAGATTCAACGCCTATCTCCTTGAGCATCTCTTTCTTGTCTTTATCAGTATGCGGGACGTAGTCCATCTTAATGTTTTCCCTTTTCACACAGCTTCTTATAGGTCTCGGCAGACAGCAGGGCCTTAAGCTCATTGGGATTGCTCATGTTAATCTTAAATATCCATCCCTTTCCATAGGGGTCTTCGTTCACGAGTTCCGGCCTATCTTCGAGTTCCGTGTTGACCTCTATAATCTCACCGGATACTGGCACATAGATGTCAAATGCCGCCTTAACTGACTCTACTACGGCGCACGGGTCTTTGGCCCTGAATTTTTTACCGACTTTCGGCAGTTCTATGAAGACTACATCCCGTAACTGCTGCTGGGCATAGGCCGTAAGACCCACAACCGCCTTTCCGGAGCCACTCGTTCTTACCCATTCGTGGGTCTCTGTGTACGATATATCGGTTGGAAAATCCATTTGGCCTCCTAGAGAGTAGAAAATCCCCTGTCTGTCTTGAGACGATAAAACGGCATTTTAACAACCCTTGCTCCCAACTCCTTGCCCCTGATATCCACGCAAAGGGGGGTGCCCACCTTAGAGTACCTTTCCTCCACATAGCCCATTGCAATACCCTTTTTGAAGAACGGGCTGTGGGTACCACTTGTGACCTTGCCAACCATGTTGGAGTCCACAAAAATATGGTGTTCCGCCCTGGGTATCCCTCTTTCTACAAGCTCTAAACCGATTAGTTTTCTCTGGACGCCCGATGCCTTCTGGGCCAGCAAGACTGCCTTGCCTATAAAATCTTCTTTGTGGAACTTTACTGTCCAGTCAATCCCAGCCTCCAGCGGCGTAGTACTATCATCTATGTCGTTTCCGTAAAGGAGCAGCCCCGCCTCCAGCCTGAGCGTATCTCTGGCCCCAAGACCCGCAGGGAGAAGTCCTGCCTGCTTTCCCGCTTTCATAAGCCTATCCCACATGCTTACACATTGTGATGTGGGTGTATAAATCTCAAAACCATCCTCCCCGGTGTACCCCGTCCTGGAAATGACAGTACATGCCGTCCCCTCTTTTTTCGAGACAAAGTGGAAGTGTTTGAGGCTGGCCGCATCCCTTCCCAGGGCCTTTTCTACTATGGGGGCGGATAATGGACCCTGTACGGCAATCATACCGTACTCATTACTGAGGTCGTTCACTGCAACGTCTTGTGTCTGATTCTCTATCAGCCACTCGAATACCTTCTGTATATTGGCCGAATTAACCACAAGCATCAGCCTTTCCGCGCTGAAGCGGTAAAGGATAACGTCATCAACTATGCCGCCTCGCTCGTTGCAGATGGGCGTGTAAAGCACCTTGCCGTCAGGGAGTCCTTGCGCATCATTGGTAATAATCCTCTGGATAAAGCCAAGTGCATCCCCGCCGGACACCTCAATCTCTCCCATATGCGAGAGGTCGAATATACCGGCCTTATTCCTGACCGCCAGATGCTCTTCCGATATGGTAGTATACTCTAAGGGAAGCAGGAAGCCGTGAAAATCGGTAAGGTTGGCGCCCAGCGCCTTATGTGCGGAGTAAAGGGGCGTTTGTCTCGGCATGTCAGGGTATCACCTTACTCACAGCGGCCCACACCTTATCCGCAATCTTACCCTCGTGTAGTAACTTACCATTGCTGACACAGGATATGGTTACCCACGGCGCCCCCCCGGAGGCCAATTCCTTATAGGATTCTTCCGCCGCTTTTAAATGAGAAGGGTCCTCCTCGTGGATATCTCTCGCCTTCTCCTGCCTAGATTGCTCTCTGTGCCTCTTCTTGATGAGTTCCATGGCGGTCTCAGAAGGTAACTGGAGGTAGACGGTGACGTCTGGTCTAGGATTACCAAACAGTTCGTACTCCAATTCTTCTACCCACTCAAAGAACCTCTTCTTTTGATGCGGCTCAGTGAGCTTACCGCCCTGATGCGCCTGATTAGACGGTACGTAGCGCCTGGCTATCACAACCTTGCCTTCTTCAAGCCAGCGTTCCAGTTCTTTTTTTGCCTCAAAGCGCTCTCCCGCATAGAGCACAGCCGCCAGATATGGGTTCACCTCCTTGGAGCTGCCGAACTCGCCGTTAAGATACCGGTGGATCATTTTCCCAAAAACCCCCTCCCTGCGGTGCGGGAACCGCACGTCCTCCACCGGACGACCCTCCTTTTTGAGTCTTTCCACCAGCAAATGGGCCTGTACGGTCTTGCCGCTGCCGTCAATGCCCTCAATGGCTATCAGCTTCCCCCTCATGATGCCCTCCCTATAATTTTAAAACAATAATAAGGAACAACCTTATCCACTAGTCTACCTTGGCGCCGCGCTTTTGGAGGTCCTCTTTCTGTTCCTTGCTGAGACCGATTGCCCCCACGAAGTTTGTGCCACGAACCTTGGCGCCCGTCAGGTTGGCGCCACTCAGGTCGGCACCGTTCAGGTTGGCATCCCTTAGATTTGCATTTTCCATGTGGGCACTCTTTAGATTGGCCTTGCTTAGGTTGGCAGAGACCAGCATGGCGGAACTCAGCCAGGCACTACTCAGGTTGGCACCGCTAAGGTCGGTACTTCTAAAACTCGTGCTCTTCAGCTTGGCGCCGCTCAGATTAGCACCACTTAGGTTGGCATCGTCCAGACCACCGTCACTAATATCGGCATTACTCAGGTCGCACCCGGGGCATTGATTCGTCTCAAGCAGCTTTCGCACGTCGGCCTCAGAATATCCATAAGCCGGACGTGCCTGAATCCACGCCACTATCGGAATAAATCCTATTGAAGCAATAAAGACGGTGGCTAAGAATAACCTTCTTACATAACCCATCCTCAACGCCTCCCTTTCTTTCAAGTGTAGGGGTACGATTTAGCGCACCCATATGTAAAAGGTTTGATGAATCAAGTCCCTGCAAATGATTTTCTGAACAGCGGAGTATTTACCAGTGATTCTTCCCGATGTATCTTCGGGATTTGGGGCACAAACACACCGATTAGTCCACCTTGGCGCCCCCTTTTTTAAGCTCCTTCACTTGTTCCGGGGTAAGGCCATTTGCCCCAACAAAGTTCGCACCTTTGACGCTGGCGTTGGTCAGGTCGGCTCCTTCCAGGTTGGCGCCGCCCAAATCAGCATCGCTCAGGTTGGCAGTGTCAAGATAGGCACCCTCCAGGTTTGCTCCCGTCAGGTTGGCGCCACTAAGGTCGGCATCGTTCAGGAGGGCATAGCTTAGGTCGGCGCCGTGCAGGTCGCATCCTGGACATGAATTAGTTTCCTTTAATTTCACAATATTATCCTCAACAGAAGCTCCATAGACAGGGTATGGTCCCACACCCAGCATAGTAGCAACAAGTCCTGTTGAAACAATAAACGTGCCGGCTAACAATGATTTTTTTACGTAGTTCATTTTGGGCAACCTCACATTTTACCTCTTGTCTTAGTGCACCTCAACCTACAGTCCACAGCGCAGTCCTTCGGCTGTTTCACTTCGCGCCCAAGGCAGACTCGCCTCGGGCAGATTGGGAGAGACATCAGGATGACAATTGTACAGACTTTTTCGGGGGTCCCATACAATTAAAATTATGGAATATCCCTTAAAAAATAGAGAAAAATTGATAAAATACTTTGTGGAACATGATACCAACTCTCTTTCCTATGGTAAAGGTCGTTCTTAAGTAAAGATGCTTAAGGTACTCTTACCCATAGTATTAGCACCCGCCATCTTATGCACTACCATTACATTTACCACCCACAGGCAAAACCGCGCAGAGTTTACCTACGTAAGCGGCCCCGAACCCGAGACACTCGACCCACCCCTTCTAACCGGCTTTCTTGAAGGCAGGATTGTGGCGGCACTCTTTGAGGGACTTACCCAGTACGAACCTAAGGACCTCTCACCAATCCCTGGGATAGCCAGCCATTGGAATGTCTCGGAGGACGGGCGGACATACACATTTTACCTGAGGGATACCAAATGGAGTAACGGCGAACCGCTCACCGCGCACGATTTCGTATACTCATGGAAAAGGGCGCTGGACCCGATAACTGCTGCCGACTATGCCTATCAGCTCTATTACATAAAAAATGCCCGTCCGTTCAATGAGGGCAGGCTAACTGATTTCTCACAGGTGGGAGTCCGTGCGGTTGACGATTATACACTGGAGGTACAACTTGAGAATCCCACGGCCTTCTTCCTGGACCTTACCAGTTTTCCCACCCTGATGCCCGTAAACAGGAAATGCGCAGAGGCGCACGGTGATGATTGGACACTGCCCGAAAACATGGTCTGCAACGGCCCATTTCGTCTTGCAGAGTGGAAGATAAACGACAGGATTCGCATGGAAAAGAATCCCTTTTACTGGGATGCCCAGCACGTGAAGCTCCAGTCCATTGACGCCCTGGCCATAGAAAGCATAAATACGGGCTTCAATGTGTACGAGACGGGGGGTGCAGACTATCTCTACGGTGTGCCTCTACCCCTTGTGGAGACACTCAGTGACCGTAAAGACTTCCATTCGCATGTATTTCTTGCCACCTTCTTTCTGCGCTTTAACGTCACCGCTCCACCTTTTGACGACGTGCGGGTCAGGAAGGCCCTGGACATGGCCATAGACAAGGAGGGGATTGTAAAATACGTTACACGGGGCGGTGAGATTCCCGCCGCCACCCTGGTTCCTCCGGGGATGCCGAACTACCAGCCGCCTGAGGGGCTTCCGTTTAATCCTGAGGAGGCCCAAAGACTCCTGGCAGAGGCTGGATATCCAGGCGGACACGGCTTTCCAAAGACCGAGTACCTCTTTAACACCAGCGAGGCCAATAAGGATATAGCTGAGGTAATTCAGCAGATGTGGAAAAAATATCTGGGGATTGACGTGACGCTTGTAAACCAGGAATGGAAGGTCTTTCTGTCTACCGTCAAGAATCTGGACTACCAGATTGCCAGAGGGAACTGGATAGGGGATTATGTTGACCCCAACACCTTCCTTGATATGTTCGTAACGGGGGGTGGAAATAATAGGACGGGGTGGAGTAACCGCCGTTACGACCAACTTATAGAGGCTGCGGCTGAAGAAAAGGATGAGGACAAACGGATGGAGATATTCCGCGAGGCTGAAAACATCCTTGTGGCAGATGATTTGCCTATCCTGCCCGTCTATTACCACGTAAGCCTGGACATGTACAGACCTCATGTGAAGGGTGTTTCCCCAAATCTCCTAAACATCCATCCCTGGAAGTACGTCCGTATAGATAGGGAGACAAACTAGGTAAAAATGGGTGCATCATTAACCGTCTATATACTTCGGAGACTTGCCTGGATGGCGATCGTCTTGCTCATAATAGCGACCGCCAGCTTCTTCTTGATGAGATTTGCCCCGGGCGGGCCCTTTGATAAAGAGAGGACCTTGCCCGAAGCGATCGAGAAAAATTTGAGGGCCAAGTACCACCTCGACAGGCCCCTTGCCGTACAATATATCATCTACATGGGCGGCCTCATAAGGGGCGACCTGGGGCCTTCATTCAAGTACAGAAACCGAAGCGTAAACACCATAATCGCCCAGTCCTTCCCGATATCGCTGACGTTGGGCATCTATGCCCTTTCTCTGGCGTTTATAGTAGGCGTAAGCGCCGGCACGTTTGCGGCAGTCAATAAACACTCAGCCCTCGATTACACCACAATGTCTATAACCCTGTTGGGTATATCTCTACCGAATTTTTTTCTAGGTCTCATCTTACTGCTCCTATTTTGTTTTGAACTGCCTCTGTTTCCGGCAGCGGGATGGGGGAGACCCGGACAAATGGTGCTGCCTATACTCACCCTTGCAGCGCCGTTTACTGCATACATCGCCCGGCTGATGAGGGCAAGCATGTTGGACGTCCTCTCGCAACCATACATAAGAACGGCCAGGGCAAAGGGCCTCTCTGAGTTTCAGGTAGTTTCGCGTCACGCCCTGAAGAACGCCATCACCCCGATAGTATCATTCATGGGACCTGCCGCCGCCGCCGTTCTCACAGGTTCTATCGTGATTGAAAAAATATTTGCAATACCCGGCCTCGGCACCCACTTCGTCAATGCGGCGCTGAACAGGGACTACACGCTGGTCATGGGTACCGTACTGCTGTACAGCTTCCTCCTTGTGCTTTTTAATCTCGCCGTAGACATTGCTTATTCATTCATAGACCCGAGAGTGAGGCTTTAGATAAACACGTGGGCGAGCAACGATACAAGAGAACGACCCTGAAACGCTTTATGGAGAACAAGCCGGCCATGGCAGGGTGGGCCTTTGTGGTTTTTATTGGGATAATAGTCCTCCTTACGCCAGTCATAGCGCCTTATTCTTATGAGGAGCAGAACCTGGAAGAACAGTATCAGGGTCCCAGTCTCAAACATTGGATGGGTACGGACAGTAAGGGCCGCGACCTAATGACAAGGGTTATGTACGGGGGCAGGATATCGCTGGCAGTGGGGCTGGCCGGGGCGGCGGTGAGTCTTATAATCGGGGTGACCTACGGTTCAATCGCAGGTTTCAAGGGAGGAAGGACCGACAACATCATGATGCGGGCTGTGGACATCCTATACGGACTGCCGTTTATATTCTTTGTCATACTCGTAATGACGGTTGTGGGCAGGAGTATCTATGTGCTCTTCATCGCCCTGGGGGCGGTCCAGTGGCTCACCATGGCCAGGATTGTAAGGGGACAGACGATTATGCTGAAGGAAAGGGAATTTGTGGAGGCGGCAAGGGCGCTGGGCGCCAGTAATGCAAGGATAATAGTCTATCACCTGCTTCCTAACCTGATAGGGCCTATAATAGTCTATGCCACTCTAACCATACCATCGGTGATGTTGGAGGAGGCGTTCCTGAGTTTCCTCGGACTGGGCGTACAGCCTCCTGCATCCAGTTGGGGCAGTCTGGCCGCCGACGGGATGATACATATCACTCCTGTCAAAACGGACTGGTGGCTGGTGGTATTCCCCGGCATGACGCTGGCCGCCACGCTCTTTGCCCTTAACCTGCTGGGAGATGGATTGAGGGACGCACTCGAGACATAGGCGGGGAGCTCTGAAAAAGTCTATAAGTGCCTCTAAATTTTCCCCCTCCCTTGCGGGGAGGAGGGTAGGGGGGAGGGTGACTCTCTAACCTCCCAAGTCTATTCATTGCAGACAAATGTGACTGTGTTATTAACAATCACCCCCACCCTTCCCTCCCCCCCCTCGATGGGGAGGGAAAGTTGAGCTTTAACTCTGCAAGATAGCCCTTTTTCAGAGTTCTCAGTTAGATGGAAATGAAAGACCTCGACCGACTCGTATATTGGGTGGCCCTGCACAGCGTGCCGGGCCTTGGCCCGGTTACGTACAGGCGGCTCCTTGAGAGATTTGGTGACCCGCAGACGGTACTGCTGGATGCCCAAAAAAGGGACCTAAATGCCCTTCCTTGGCTGAGCTATAAACTTGTAAAAGATATTTTTGCCGTAAAAGAAAAACTGTCAGACATCGCAAGTATTGTAAATCAACTGGCTTATAATAACGTTAAAATCGTCACGCTTTCCGACAAGGATTATCCCTCAAAAATACGGATGCTAAAAAACGGACCTGTGGTATTATATATACGAGGTAAACGGCTCGAAATGGATAAGAAGGCAGTGGCAATAGTTGGCTCCACAAGCCCTTCAGACAAAGGCTACCGAATTGCCCTGGACGCCGCCAGAGGGTTAGCGCAAAAAGGAATCACGGTTGTCAGCGGTTATGCGCGCGGCGTAGACACTGCAGCACATCTGGGCGCAATGGGTACTACAGAAACCATCGAAGCTGGAGAACCTGGCCGAACCATAATGGTAATACCTACGGGTCTCGACCATTTCATGTGGAAAAAAGCGCTCAGGCCATACACTCACAGTAACAGAAGCTACAGTATCGTCTCCGAGAGTTTCCCCAACCAAGAATGGTCTATCGGCGCCGCCCTTTCCAGAAACAGGCTGATCGCCGGTCTAAGTGATGCGGTGTTTGTCGTGGAGACGGATGCCGGAGGTGGCGCTGTACACACCTTCTCTCACGCCCAGAAGCTTGGCCGAATGACCTTTGCCCTTAAATACAGAAATCCCCCTCCAAGTGCAATGGGCAACGAGTCTTTATTAAGTCAGGGTGCAATACCCATATCAAGTTACAAGGATTTAGATAAGATTGCGGCTTACCTTTAATAATTGAATATGTAAGAAAGGAGGCGGCTCATGTTCGTATCTAATCTCCGAGACTTCTCCCCCCAGCCGGTTATTGAAGGCGCCAGGGGCGTCAGGATTCGCTGGATGATAAACGAGGACCGGGGCGCAGATAACTTTGTGATGAGACACTTCGAAATAGAGCCGGACGGCCATACCCCGCTGCACACACATCCCTGGGAGCACGAGATATTCATCCTGGGCGGCGAGGGTGCCATTATTAACGGTGATGATGAGAAAATGCTCAAGGAAGGCGATGTGGTGTTCATACCCCGAGGCGAGAGGCATCAATTCAGAAACACAGGCAGAGACCCCTTTACACTGCTGTGCATGATACCCAGTAAAAACAGATGCCATTTATAGAATAAGACCCCTGCTAGACCTCTGCAAAACGCACAGAGCTGTCATTGCGAGGCGTAGGCCGTGAGCCCTTCGGTAAACTCAGGAGCTGAGGCTTCGACGGTGAGCTCAGCCGAACCGCTTGCCGAAGCCTCAGCCGAACGGAGCGAAAGTGACGAAGTCACACCAGGGATGGATTCGCCTATCTTCTTGGCGAACAATCTCAGAGGTATTCTTCACTGGAGAATATGAGATTGCTTCGCTTCGCTCACAATGACAATGCGTGTCGTTACTTCAGCTTATTTGCATTTACCACAAGTTGCCCTTACAGGTCTTCACTACTCTTCCAAGGTCTCGACCTATGAGCCGACTACTATTTACTCCGATAAATATAAATACTCTCACGCTGCCTAACCGGTTTGTCCGTTCCGCCACAAACGAGTACATGACTGACGAGAACGATTTCGTTACGGATAGACTCGCTTCCCTTTATGAAAAACTTGCTCGTGGAGGTGTTGGCCTCATAATAACGGGTCATTCCTATGTCAGGAAGGACGGCAAGGCTAGTAAAAGGCAGGCCGCAATTTATGACGATAAGTTCATACCCGCCTACAAACGGCTCGTCGAAAGGCTTAGGCCCTTCGACACAAAGATAATGCTCCAGATAACTCACGGGGGGCGTCAGACGAAACCTGAGATATGTGACGACACACCCATTGCCCCCTCTCCGATAACTGACAAGAGTACTGGCGTCACCCCAAGAGAGATGATTCACGATGACATACTGGACGTTATCAACTGTTTCGGCCAGGCCGCAAGAAGGGCGAAAGAGGCGGGTTTTGGCGGAATCCAAATCCATGCGGCCCACGGGTATTTGTTAAGCGAGTTCTTGTCCCCTTATACCAACCGTCGTGATGATGAATGGGGTGGAACCGTCAAGAACAGGGCAAGAATCCTCCTGGAAGTACTCAAGGCGTGCAGACTCCAAACAGGAATGGATTACCCGATATTTGTAAAACTCCAGACGGACGACTGCGTAGAAGGTGGCCTAGGCGTAGAAGATGCTGTAGAGACAGCAAAAATGCTAGAAAAGGAAGGAATAGATGCCATAGAGACAAGTGGAGGAATTGCGGAGTCCTTCCCCAGCGCCTGCCGCGAAGGAATAGATTCGCCTGATAAGGAGGGCTATTTTGCCTCTAACGCAGAAAGAATCAAAAAGGCAGTCTCCGTACCGGTTATAGTAGTGGGTGGCATCAGGTCTATCGGTGTGATGGAATCTATAATAGAAGAAAAGAAGGCAGACCTTATCTCTATGAGCCGTCCGTTCATACGGGAGCCTGATCTGATTGACAAGCTGAGGACTGGACGTGCAACCAAGTCAGAGTGTATCTCATGCAATCAATGCTGGCATCCAGACGGCATCCGCTGCACCCAGATATCCAAACAACCCCAGTGAGGTTTTACCTCAACTTGCTGTATAGTCATGGCCTCGACCCACCCTGCCGTATCGCAGGGCAAGAAGCCCTGCGATACCCGATCCGTACGAACACGGTGCGTTAAAACGCACCCTACATGTCTGCCCCATAAATGGGGCAGCTGCATACTAAACGAGGTGCTCTGCTCGCAGTGACGCTCCGCAATATCTGCTTGCGCTTCTTGGCACCTTTGCAGAACTCCCCGTTTCTCAGAAGTCTCTAAACGCCAATAAAAATCCTTGCAAAATGTAGGCAAAAGATGTTTACTTGTGAATATGTTGTTTACGGATTTATGCAATCCCGGTTCGCATAAGGCGGTCTGCTGGAAAATTCTCTACAGGCAATGTCGCGCTAAAGGTGGACTTTTCCGGCGAGAACTCCAAAGTAAAAGAACAGTGCAGTCGCCCCCCCCTATTTATGGGTGTTATAGGCCCGATAAATCGAGCATCTGCAGGCTTTAGGGGTCTGATAAATTTGTATACCTTGTTGGGGTAATTTCATCCGTGAAGATGGCCGCACCACACCAAGAGTCCGCAAGGGAAAAGAAATTCCGCCACATCCTCTTTTGGAAGGTGTCGGGCATATTACTGCTGATCCTGGCCATAGAAGGCGGCGTAACGGGAACTGTGTTGTATTTCCTCTATGGACTTAAAGGCGATGCCCATGTCATAAACTACGCGGGTCATCTACGCTGGCGTTCTTACGAGATGCCCTATTTGGTCAACAGGCATTTTGCAGAAGGCATTGACAGGGATGCGTCCCGAAGGCATATAGAAGAGCGGCTGAAGGAATTTGAGAATATTCTCTACGGACTGAGAGACAGTAATAGTTCCCTGGGTCTAAAGGGGGTAAAGGCCTCGCAGCAGATGCCTTCCGTTGTCGTGCCGCTTGCCGCAACAGGCACGCTGCCGGGTGAAGAAGCCCTCTGGGCCAGACTGACTAATCACATAAATAAATACGAGGAAGGCGTAAAGCCTGCCATTATACAAGCCCTGAATACACCTGACGCCGAAGAGCGTCTGACAATCCTTTCAAGCTATGACATGCCCGGGTATGTCATGGACGTTAACCAGACCGTAAAGCTCTTCTCGGAGGAGTCAAACAAAAAAGTAGCCCGACTCCAGATATTCCTCTTTGCGTACCTTGGGGTAATCATAGCGATAATAGGCGCGACTCATTTTCTGGCCTGGGCCTTTGTAGAGCGTCCCATACTGGAGGTACACAGGGGGATGCAGGCCCTCGTTAAGGGAGATCTGAGACAGAAAATACCTGTAAGGACTAGAGACGAGGTGGGTGAGCTTGCAAAAGGTTTCAATGTTATGGCTGGAACAATTGAGAACCAGTTGAAAGAGATTCGGAGTGACCACGAGCGGCTTAATAACATACTAGCCAATATGGGGTGTCTGGTAAGGGTTATAAACCCGGAGACCCACAAGGTATCTCTGCAAAACGAGCCCCTTAATACGATTATTCCAGATGGACTTAAGAGGCCCTGTTACAACTTGTGGAAAAGGGATTACGAGTGCGACCGGTGCGTCTGCAGTGAGGCCATCAGAAACAATGCCCACCGCTGGAAGGAGGAGATAACCCCCGAGGGCGTCGTCTACGAGGTACATGCCTTTCCCTTTCCCAATCCTGACGGCACCATGATCAACGCCATAGAGGTTATCAGGGATATTACGGCCAAGAGGAGGATGGAGGCCGAGGTGGAGGAGTCGAGGATGCAGGTGCTCCAGTCCCAGAAAATGGCCGCAATCGGCAGTCTCTCAAGCGGCGTGGCACACTCCATAAATAACCCCCTGTCGGGGATAAATCTGTTCTCGGACGTCCTCTTGAAGAAGGTAGATACGCTTAAAGATACGCCCGTCTATGAGGAATTCAAGAAGGGCCTCACTGAGATAAAGGATGCGTCCAAGCGCTGCGAAACGGTAGTAAAGGACCTGCTTCGCCTATCCAGAGTGCCGAAGCCGGAGACGCTGCCTGTATATATAAACGAGACCCTGGAACATACTCTTAACGTATTTGTCCCGCAGTTGAAGCTGTTGAAGATACAGTTCGTAAAAGAGTTCTCTCCTACACTGCCCAAGGTGCTGGGCAGCTCTGGCCAGTTGGAGACGGTGTTTATGAACGTAATCTCAAACGCCATAGACGCCATGCCCGAGGGCGGCACACTGACGGTTAAAAGCATGTACATACCAGCGGAGAAAAAGGTTGAGATAAGTATCACGGACACAGGTTGCGGGATAAGCAAGAAGGATTTGCCGTATATATTTAACCCGTATTTCACGACCAAGCCGCCCGGAAGGGGTACCGGGATCGGCCTGTCATCTGCACTGTTAACCGTCCAGTCCCACAGGGGCACCATGGAGGCGGACTCGGAGGTGGGCAGGGGCACAACGATAAAGGTGAGACTGCCCGTCCACCAGTCAACCCTGCCGCGGGCGTAAAAATTTTTTTATGGAGTCCAGTCCGCCTGAGGCGGATCGCTGGGATACACACCCCCGTCCCCTCTTTTAAGAGGGGAGAAAGGGGTGTGTCTTAAATGCCCATTGACGCAGTCAATGGAGTCCAAAGCAGAGAGAACGTAAGGTATGATAAAGGAAGTTTACAAGGCATATGAGAATAATCCGCCCCATCTTTTCAGACCTTGTTCAAAATATATGATCACAGGTGGAACCTATATGAAAAGACGCCATTTAATAGACCCCGATTCAAAGGAACAGCTACTATTATTTATTTTAAAAGGATGCCAGAAGTATGGCTGGAGGTTGGAAGATTGGGTAATTTTAGACAATCATTATCATCTAATGCTTGAGTCGCCTGAAAATGTGGACTCTCTTTCACGGTTTATTAATGCAATACACAGGTTTACCTCTATTTGGATTAGAAAAAACAAGGCAGTTGAGGCAACTAAAAAGATATTTCATAATTACTGGGACAGTTGTATATCTTATGAAAGATCGTACTTTGCCAGGAAGAACTATATCTATTTCAATCCAGTAAAACATGGATATGTCTCGCATCCCAGGGACTACCCATTCGGCAGCTATTCTTATCGCTACCAGAAATATTCTGAAGAATTGGAGGACTTGCAGTATAAATATCCTTGTGACCGAATAAATGTTAGGGATGATTTCTGACCTATGGAGTCCAGCGATTGCGTCGCTGGGAAATGCCCATTGACACAGTCAATGGACTCCAAAAACAGGTGAATGTTTTTTATGGAGTCCATCCACTGTGTGGATGGGAGGATAGCCCCATTGGCACGGTCAATGGGTCCAAAAAGGCCGTTGACGTGGTTTCCGTGATTCTGTGCTTAGGGACAGTTTCGTTCATTATTCAGTGAGGGGGCGCTGATATGGCCAAAGAGAAGATACTTGTTATAGACGACGAGGAGTCCATCCAGAAATCTCTGTCGCTTGTGCTGGCAGGGGAGGAATACGACGTCACCGTAGCCGGGACGGGTAAGGGAGGCCTGGAGATGCTGGAGCAGGGCCGCTATGACGCCGTGATCCTTGATTACAAACTGCCTGACACGGACGGCATCAATGTAGCCAAGATTGTACGGGAGAAAGACCCGGAGGTGGCCATAATCTTTATAACTGCATACTCTTCCATTGAAACGGCCCTTACCGTCATGAAGCTGGGGGCGTTTGACTTCCTGGAGAAACCCCTGCAAAAGGACAGCATACTTTCTGCCTTAAAACGCAGTCTGCTCACGAAAAAATTCCTTGAGAAGGGCAAAGAGGCGTTGAACAGGCCCAGCATCCTAGTCGTAGATGATGAGCACGTGGTGCGTCTGGGTCTGGAGGAATCCCTTAGGTCTGCGGGCTATCACTGCAAGAGCTGCGGCAGCGGGTACGAGGCCATCAGAAAGGTAGAGGAGGAGCTGTTTAACATCGTCATCGTGGACCTGAAACTGGAAGATATGGAAGGGACGGAGGTTGTAAGGAAAATAAGAGAACACTTCCCGGAGATGATGGCCATAATTATAACCGGCGTACCGAGCATAGACAGCGCAGTGGCGGCAATGAAGTCCAGCGCATTTGATTATTTAACAAAACCGCTTGACCCCGAGGACGTAGTGAGCCGGATAAAGCTGGGCTGGGAAAAACACCGACAGGTCATCCTTGTAAAACAGCTCCTGCACAACCTCCGGGTAACAAACCTTGAACTGGAGAAGGCCAACCAGAAGCTCAACACGCTCTCTACCACCGACTACCTCACCCTACTATACAACCACCATCACATAATGGATGTCCTGGAAATTGAATACCAGAAGGCAAGAAGGTTTCACAGTCATTTCTCGATAATGATGGCTGATGTAGATCATTTTAAGTCAATAAACGACACATACGGACACCAGACCGGCGATAAAATACTTGCGGAATTTGGTTCATTCTTGAAGGAACAGGTACGTTCCATAGACGTAGTTGGCAGGTATGGGGGAGAGGAATTTTGCGTCATACTGCCGGAGACCGATACCGCCGGGGCGGTGGTGTCGGGAGAGAAACTGCGTCAGAATATTGCCAGGAAGACGTTTACGCTGGCGGACGGGCTTACCGTAAGCATTACCGCGAGCATTGGTATAAGCAGTGTCAACGATGAAGGCGTTAATTCTGTTGACATAATGCTCAATCATGCTGACGGCGCACTGTATGAGGCAAAATTGAGGGGAAGAAACCGCGTGATTTGCTGGAACGAGATTAAAGAGAAAAGACGGGAGCTGCCCGGCAACAGCGCCTCAGAAACAGCGGTCGCCGATTACGAGCGCTACGCATCGAGCACGGCAAAGGACTTGAAAAACAGCTACATTCAGTCTGTGAAGGCCCTGGTTAACGCCCTTGATGCGAAGGACGGCTATACGGCCACCCACTCGCATCTAGTGTCCCACTATGCCGGTGTAATAGCCAGACGCCAGAAGCTCTCGGAAGAGGAGATTGACATCATCAAGACATCGGGGCTTCTCCATGATATCGGTAAGATAGGGATTCCCGATTCCTTGTTGAAGAAAGAGGCCAAACTTACGGAAGAAGAGAATGTAACTGTAAAAAGACATCCGGAAACGGGGGCAAGGATTCTTGGACCTATGGGCTTCCTGCAGAGGGAGTTGGAATTAATCTATTTCCATCAGGAGCGGTGGGACGGACTAGGCTACCCTTACGGCCTGAAGGGGAAGAACATCCCCTTTGGGGCAAGGCTGCTAGCCATATGCGACGCCTTTGAGGCAATGACGTCTCCCAGACCATATAGAAAGGTACCCTTTACGGCTGAAAAGGCCATAGATATTATTAGAAAAGAGGCAGGTAAACAGCTTGACCCAACTCTGGTTGAACCCTTCGTAGAGGGGATAACGGAATTCCTTTCAAAAGAGAACAAGATATATATAAAAGACCTGGACAAGACCGTGACCCTGCCCCGGTCGTAGGGACGTATGGGTCATGCGCCCACCCATGTAGGGGCGCGATTTATCGCGGCCGTGATGTGGCATGGCGGATTGCGAAGGGCTTGATGAATCAAGCCCCTACAATTGATGTCAACGAAATAAATTTCGTTGTCTACCACTCCACTTCACACCTTGGGCACCGCCTTGATACAGAATCTGAAACCTCTGAAAAAGTCTGCATCCGCCTTAGGTGGATCATTCTGAGGGAGTGAAACGACCGAAGAATGTAGCGTGGGAGCTTGCTCCCACGAATTGTAGGGGCGGGTTTTACGCCCGTCCGTAGGGGCGTATGGCTATACGCCCCTACACGTCTTGTAGACAACGACCTTCAGGTTGTTGATTCAACGAAATAAATTTCGTTGTCTCCCGAATTTTTGCTGGAGGTGAAATGACTTTCGTAGGGTAGGGGGCAAACCTGTGTGTTTGCCTCTGGGCAGACGCGCAGGTCTGCCCCTGCGGCCACGTTCCATCCGCCTTAGGCGGAAAGCAAGCTCGCACGCTACATCCTTAATATTCATCGAAGCATTTTGGGTATAGTCGCTCAATTCATAAAGCCCAGAAACCTAATAAATTGGCAACTACAATAGGCAATAAGTATCCGCTTAGCAAGTTTACCTTGCAATAAATCTCGGCATCTGATAGCCTATTGTAAAGGATATAACTGCGCAACTGCCAATGCCTTACATTTACATAAGACTATCAATCCAAAAGTCTTACAAGGAGGAACCATGAGCGGTTCTGCCCAGGAAACTGAAAGCACTGACCTGCAGGCGGTGGAAAAAATAGCCAGGGGCAAGCAAAAGATAAAGGAAGAGATATCGAAGGTCATTATCGGGCAGACTGACGTAATAGAGCACATGCTGATAGCCCTTTTCTGCAAGGGCCACTGTCTCTTTGTAGGCGTCCCCGGGCTTGCAAAGACCATGTTGGTAAGCACCCTGGCGGACGTATTAGATCTTAAGTTCAACCGAATCCAGTTTACCCCGGACCTCATGCCGGCGGATATAACCGGCACAGATGTTCTGGAGCAAGACCAGCATACGGGAAGACGGTTCTTCAGATTTATAAAAGGCCCTATTTTTGCAAACATACTCCTGGCAGACGAGATAAACCGCACACCTCCAAAGACCCAGGCGGCGCTGCTGCAGTCTATGCAGGAGTATAAGGTCACGGCGAGCGGGCACACGTATCCGCTGGACCTGCCGTTTCTTGTATTCGCCACACAAAACCCAATAGAGCAGGAGGGCACCTACCCCCTTCCCGAGGCTCAACTGGACCGTTTTATGTTTCAGATAAATATAGAATACCCGAAGCAGGAAGAGGAGATGGAGATAGTAAGGACCACGACCTCGGCCTATAGGCCGGAATTGGAGAAGGCCTTCAGCCCGCAAGAAATCTGCGACCTCCAGAAGCTGGTGCTACGGGTGCCGGTGGCGGACCACGTACTATCCTACGCCGTCAGGATGGTAAGGAACTCACGCCCAACGGAGGGGAATTCCTCCGAGTTTGTGAAGAAATGGGTGAGCTGGGGCGCAGGCCCGCGAGCCTCTCAAAACCTGATACTGGGGGGAAAGGCGCGGGCGATACTCCAGGGCCGTTACGCCGTGTCAACCGGTGATATTCGTGCACTGGCACACCCGATACTTCAGCACCGTATCATAATCAACTTCCATGCGGAGGCCGAAGGCATAACCTCCTCAAAGATAATAGACAGACTGCTCGAAGAAGTAAAGGAAAGCGGCCCGCAATGAAAGAACAAGATACAATCCAGTGGTACGACCCTGCCATACTCAGCAAAATATCCAACATGACGCTCAGGGCCAGGACTGTGGTGGAGGGGACCTTTTCCGGAATCCACAAGAGGCCGCACAAGGGTTCAAGCATAGAGTTTCTCGAACACAAGGAATACTCACCCGGAGACGAGATAAAACACATAGACTGGAAGGTGTTGGCCAGGTCGGACAAGTATCACCTCAAACAGTTCGAGGATGAGACCAACCTCAAGGCTTATATCCTCCTGGATACGAGCGGCTCCATGGGCTATGGCTCCGGGGCTATGACAAAACTGGAGTACTCCAGAACGTTGGCCGCCTGCCTGTCGTACCTGTTGCTCATGCAGTCTGACGCCACCGGGCTGATCATCTTTGGAGGGGATATTATTAAATATATCCCACCTCGGACCAAGTCGTCTCACCTTCAGGTCTTAATCCAGGCCCTCGAAGGACTTAAGGCACAGGGCAAATCCGACATATCCGGGGTATTGGAGAAGCTGACGGAAAAGATGTCCAGACGCTCCCTTGTAATAATAATCTCAGACCTCTTCGAAGATGCCGGCAAGGTGATAAAAAAACTGCGGCAGTTGAGAAAGCGCAGGTGTGAGGTGATACTGTTTCAGGTGCTGGACAGCCATGAACTTGACTTTCCGTTCGATGAACTCACGCTCTTCGAATCCATGGAAGACTCCAGCCAGGTGATGGCAGAGCCTAGGGCCATAAAAGACGCCTATCAGGCGGAACTCGGTAACTTCATAGAAACACTCCGTCAAGGATGCCTGGAAAACCAGATAGACCATTGGCTTATTAACACCTCTACGCCGCTGGACCACGCACTGCTTAAATATCTGACTACCAGAGAGAGGCTTTCCCACGCGAGGATTACTGCAAGGTTGTAATGATGAGTTTCATTAGTCCGATCTTCCTTCTGGGTTTGCTGGGGGTAAGTCTTCCCATAATTATACACATGGTGGGAAGGAGGCGTGCCCCGGTTTACAGATTCTCTGCCATAGAGTTCATCCTGCGCTCCCAAAAGAAAGTGGAGGCGCGTCTCAGGCTGGAGCAACTGCTGTTGCTCCTGCTCAGGGCGGCAATAATAGCCCTTATTGCAATGGCCCTGGCAAAACCCATGCTCAGGGCCGGACCCGTCTTGGCCCCTGACGCACCTTCCTGCAGTGTGCTGATAGTAGACAACTCGTACAGTATGGGGTACTATTTTAAGGGAGAGACCCTCCTTGAAAGGGACAAGGAGTGGGCACGACAGTTCGTCGGCTCTCTGTCTCCGTCGGACGAGGCCTGCGTAATAACCGTTTTCCCCACTCCAGACGCAGCGCCTCAACCAACCGCTGATAAGGACCAGACCCTGGACAGTATCGCCCGCATTAAACCCTCTTATTACACCACGGACTTATCTGCGCTCCTTAAAAGGGCCCTTAGTATAATCGGTTTCTCCAAAAAGCAGGTTAAGAGGATACTACTTTTCACGGACCTCACAAAAAACGGATGGAATCCCGATGCAATGAAAGAGGTAAAAAAGAGTCTGGATAAGAATTCTGTAAGACTGCATATAGTTGACGTATCAGAAGGAAAACCCCTGTCCAACGTATCCGTCAGTGTTCTTGAGTACGAATATGACTGGACACGGAAGGACGAACAGGTATTACTCAAGGCCACGGTAGACAATTTTACAGACACCCCAATTAAAGACCTCTTAATAAAGGCCCGTATAGGCGAGGAGGAGGTGGCACAGGGGTTCCTCCAGATCGAACCCTGGGCAGCGGCTACAAAGGAATTCCTGCTGGACATACCCAGGGATAATCACGCCTGGGGGAGTGTAGAGATTCCTGCCGATTCACTCCCCGTAGACGATAAAAGGTTTTTTACTATACCAAACGTCAAGGATATACGAGTACTGGTGGTAGACGGTGCACCCAGTATAAACATGTACCAGAGCGCTACATTTTACCTGGAAAAGGCACTGAACCCAGCCCGACTCCACACCTCGCATATCCACCCCACGGTCATGAACACACAGGAGGTTCAGTCCGCGAATTTTAAGGAGTACGACCTGATTGTCCTTGCAAACGTTGAAAAACTCGATGCTACAAAGGTATCCGAATTGAAGACGTATACCGCAGAAGGCGGCAACGTGTTTTTCTGCCTGGGCGACAAGGTCAGGCCAGAGTACTATGACCTAAACTTCACAGGGCTTGTTCCTAGACTGCGCATGGAAGTGGAATTCCCCAGAGAAAAACCGTTAGAGTTTGGTACGCTCGATACCACGCATACCCTGTTGAAGGTGTTCGCCAGGGAGAGGAAGGACGTACTCAGTTCCCCTCACTTCTACAAGGTCTTCTTGGTGGAGCCTGAGATGGGTGGAAATATAACGAATATAATCAATTATTCGAATGGCACACCGGCGCTTATTGAAATGCCGTACGGCAAAGGCCGCTCCATAACCTTCACATCCACCATCAATAGAGACTGGACGGACCTGCCGGTGAAGCCCATCTTCCTGCCGCTCGTACAGCAGATATGCCGCTACATGACAAACAACTTGATAGAGTCAACCACCCGGGACGTACTTGTGGGCGAGAACTGGGAATTGCCCTTCTATTCCCGCGACAAAATAGATAAGATAGAGGTGCTTGACCCAAAAGGAAATCTGGGCAGACCGGTGTCTGATAAATCAATGCCCGCCGAGCCGCCCATATTCTCCGATACCCACTTCCCCGGCGTGTACAAACTTCGAGGAGGCGAGACTGCAATATCCTTTGCCGTAAACGTAGACCACGGAGAAGGCAACCTGTCTAAAATAAGTGCAAGTGAGGTGGAAAATCTCCTGGGTAAGGAAAGGATCAGCTTCAGGATATCCAGCCCCGTAAAGGGTGCGGAGGGCGCTGTGGAAGGCAAAAGACTCTGGCCGACACTTCTACTTGCAGCCCTCT
>MHZB01000096.1 GCA_001828605.1 Planctomycetes bacterium RIFCSPLOWO2_12_FULL_50_35
CCCGTTCATATTGGACACCTTATCATTGCAGAGGAGGTGTACTGCAGGCATGGGCTCTCCAAGGTGCTGTTCATACCGTCGGGACTGCCGCCCCATAAGGGCACGTACGACCTTGCAGAGGCCCGCCACCGCTACGAGATGGTTAATCTGGCCATAAAAGACAACGACCACTTTGAGATTTCAGACGTTGAGATTTCTCGAGAAGGAAAGTCATATACCGTTGATACCGTAGAAGTTCTCTTGAAGCGTTACGGCATAAACTCGGACCCACATCTCATAATCGGTATGGATACCGTATGTGAACTGCCTTCGTGGAAGGACGTTAAACGACTCTCAACACTGTGCCGCATCGTTGTGGTGAACCGTCCTGGAAGTGACCTCAACAACCTTAATCAACTCATTCCGATACTGGGTGAGGAAAAGGTGAGGGAAATGAAACGCATACAGGTAGAAATCCCACCTATCGGCATATCCTCTACGGAGATAAGGAGCAGATTAAAAAACGGCCTTCACACAAGATACATGGTGCCCCAGGAAGTGGAATCATATATAAAAAGGCATGGGCTTTATAAACCGTAGTGTTTTGGCGGCGAGTGGTTGGGCAGGGTCTGGCGCATCCGACATCACTATATAATCTTATCAAGAAACTCCTTTGCCTTCATTATATCCTCTATACCACCGCTTCCGGCCTCCCTTTTTATTATTTGGCGGCCCTTATAGCCAATTTCATAAAGAGCCAGCACGTAGTCCTTGAATGGCACTATGCCTTCTCCCGGTACCGTCTCCGCATAACCTTTTTCACCCTTCATAATATCCCTGGCGTAGGTATGGACTATGTGGTCGCTGAGTTCATAGACACCTTTAACCGGGTCAAGTCCCATCGGTATCAGGACGGAAGGGTCGTAACAAACCTTGATGCCCTCCGTGTTGAGGCTGTTCAGCATCTTTTTTAAATCGGCAGTTGTGGACTCTCCTACATGGCTTGCCAGATGTATCTCATATCTTTCGGCGCGCCTTCCTATCTCTTTTAACACGTCGTGGAGCATATCCCACTTCCTGTCCTTTTCATCTGTGGGCAACGGTCCTATCCTGGTGGTAATTACCCTTACCTTGAGGTCTATCGCCAGACCGATCAGCCTCTCGGTCCTATCAAAGAGCCGTTCCACTGCGTCCTCATCAGAGAAGGACTTCCCAAAATCACCACCAAGGGCACTTATCTCCAGACCGCATGAGCGTGCGTAGTGAAGAAAGTCACGACGCCCGCTATATGAGAGGGCGGGAGTAATCTCACCACGGGCGGCATCAACGTCTATGGCACCGACGCCGATACCGGAAGCGCGTCTGACAGCCTCTCTTAAGTCAAATCTGAGTGAATTGAGTGTAAGCCCTAACTTCAATCTCTAAATCTCTGGGGAAAATACCAAAATGGTTTTGAGTGGAGAGAGTTCAAAGTACGTAGGATTGACGCACTTGATAAACAACCTTAAGGGTTCGCTGTCCGACAGAGATTTCGCAGTACCGGCTGCTTGCAAGAAACAACGCAATACTGGGTACCCGCGGCATTTTGCACAGGAATACAATGTATGGAAGATTTATCAGGAGATTGTACGACTGTACACGCCGATCAGCGCTTAGTCCACTGGAAGCTCTTCCTGGCGCCCTTTTTCCCGTACTTCTTACGTTCTTTCATCCTACTGTCTCTGGTAAGGAGGCCGTGCTCACGAAGGACATCCATGTGCCCATTGTCCGTTTTTAAAAGGGCACGAGCTATGCCTAATGAGATTGCGCCAGCCTGTCCGGTGGTTCCTCCACCGCCGACATTTACAAATACTCTATATTTACCCAGGGTATTGGTAACCTTTAACGGAGCAACCACAACAGCTCTGTCTAACTCCCTCGGGAAAAAGTCGTCAAGTGAGCATTTATTTACAGTTACGTCACCGTCACCCTGTACCAGCCTAACCCTGGCAACGGAGGTCTTGCGTCTGCCGGTGGCCCACACAACATCGGTCTGGTTTTCACTGCCAGTACGTACCGCTTTAACCATGTGTCAAATACCTCTAATTAAAGGTCAATTCCTTCGGCTGCTGCGCGCTATGTGAATGATCGGGACCCGTATACACCTTAAGCTTCTCTATCATCTTGTCTCCCAATCTTGTCTTGGGCAACATCCGCCTTACAGCCAGCCTTATTACTCTGTCTGAATGCTTTTCCAACATCTCCCCGGCAGGTCTCATCCTTAAGCCCCCCGGATAGCCTGTGTAACGCTTGTACATCTTATCCTTGAGCTTATTTCCCGTAAGCTTAACCTTCTGTGCGTTAACCACTATAACGAAATCGCCGGTATCCACGTGTGGTGTATACTGTGGTTTATGTTTACCCTGCAAGATGGTGGCTATACGTGCCGCCATTCTGCCAAGCACTTTACCCTCTGCATTCACTACATACCAAGTTTTAGGCACCAAGTGCTCTTTTGCCACGAAAGTTTTCATTTATACCTCTATACCTCCAAGAACTCCTTCTTGATTGAAACTAAACATATAACAAAAAACCTTGACTATTGTCAATAGAATTAATCGAGAGGAAAGGGACATGTTGCAACATGTCCCTTTCCAGAATGGCACAGAAGCTTTTACAGGCGTTCCACGCCGTGGAATAATAGAAGCGCCTTGATAGACGACCCTCAGGCCAGTTTTGCCGCCTCCACGACGTTTCTTAAGAGCATTACCGTGGTAACCGGACCTACACCGCCCGGTACGGGGGTTATGTAAGCAGCAACCTTCTTTGCACTTTCAAAGTCCACGTCGCCTACGGTTTTCTGCCTTTGTTTTCCTTGTTTATTTAGGACAGGCCTGCCAGCGGCATCGTATTCGGGCACTCTGTTTATACCAACGTCTATCACAATTGCGCCGGGTTTTATCATGTCGCCCCCCAGAAACCCCGCCTTACCCGCAGCCACAACCAGTATATCGGCCCTTTTGGTGTGGAAGGCCATGTCCCTTGTCCTGGTGTGGCAAATGGTCGGGGTAGCGTGGAGGTCCAGAAGTAAAAGGGCAACCGGTTTGCCCACAATGGCGCTGCGGCCAATGATAGTAACCTCTTTGCCTCTTATCTCCACCCCCGTACTTTTGATGAGCTCTACTGCAGCCATGGCCGTGCAGGGCGCCAGTTTTGCATTACCATGCACCAGCCGTCCCATGCTTGCGAGGTTCATTCCCTCGGCATCCTTTTCGGGGACAACTGAGGACTGTACCCGCTGGGCATTAATGCCCTCAGGCAGCGGCATCTGTACTATAATAGCCGTAACAGACGGATTTTGATTGAGGCCGCGGATGTGTCTTATCAAGTCAGCCTCAGTTATATCCTTCGGCAAACTTTCAAGGGTGTACTGCAATCCTATTTCCTCGCACGACTTCGCCTGACTGCGGATGTATACCTGAGAGGAAGGGTCCTCACCCACTTGGACAGCAAACAGATGCGGGTTTTTCCCCGTTTCTTTTAGTGTTTCAACCTCTCTGATTAATTCGTTTCTTATTTTCTGGGCGAGCGCCTCGCCATCGATCAACTGTGCCGTCATCTCGATGTCCTCACCATAATTTTAATCAAGGGACCAAATTAAGTCTCGTAATTATCACATGTTAAGGGTTTCCCATTATAGAAATTAAAGCCGTTGATGCAAGAAAAACCCTGAATGAGTCTGCAAAATCGAAATATTTTGACAGGTGATTCGGAATCTGATAACATTTATCATTTGACATTTATTAGTATATAGCTCAATCGCCAGCAAGGAGATACATCTTGAAGGTGGTGGTCGCCAAGACGGCCGGATTTTGCATGGGTGTGCGCCGGGCAATGGACATAGCCCTTGACGCAGCTCATAAAGATAAGGGGAAAAACGGCGGTGTATTTACGGATGGCCCTTTAATCCATAACCCCCAGGTGTTAGAACTGTTAAAGGGAAAGGGCATAGGTACTGTAAAAGATAAAACTGACTTTTCTGGAAGTACCGTGGTAATAAGGGCTCACGGTATTACGCCCGCCCGCCGAAAAGAGCTTGAGGCTACAGGGGCCAATATCTGCGACGCTACCTGCCCTCGTGTAACAAGGGTGCAGTCCATCATAAGGCGATATTCAACACTAGGTTACTCCACCATTATAGTGGGAGATGAAGGACATGCCGAGGTGGTCGGCCTATTGGGATACGCAGACGGCAAGGGTTACGTCGTAGGCGCGGTCGGTGATTTAGATAAACTTCCTCCGCTGGACAAGGTCTGTGTGGTTGCCCAAACTACTCAAGATAAACGTCTTTACAAGCAAATCGCCGCTGCACTTAAGGAAAAATATAGCAACTGTCAGATATTTGACACCATCTGCCACTCGACCAGTGAGAGACAAGAAGAGGTAATGAGCCTTTGTCGTGAGGTGGACGCTATGGTGGTAGTCGGGGGGAGGGGAAGCGCTAATACGACTAGATTGGTACAGATATGTCAGGGTGAGGGCATACCCACCTTCCACGTGGAGACGGAAGATGAACTTGATTTTAACGAATTTAGTGATTATGACGTGGTGGGCATAACTGCCGGGGCGTCCACCCCGCAGTGGTTGACAAAGAGAGTAGAAGATAAGATAGCCTCTTATGGAAAACACAAAGTTGGCAGGATATGGAGTGGAACAAAGGGGATCTTTAATACCCTTGTCGGCAGTTGTGTATACCTTGGGATAGGTGCGATGTCATTAAGTTATGCCAATACAGTACTACTTGGTGTAGAGCCCAAGATAAGCTACTGTATAATTGCGGCGTTATTCCTCTTTTCCATGCATGTCCTCAATAATACCGCCAACAGAGAGGCGGCTGCCATAAGCGAGCCGACTATAGCAAATCTTTACAACAAGCACAGAACGGTATTTTTGGGACTGGGGTTTGCCGGTATTTTTTCGTCTTACGGGTTGGCCTTTGTATTGGATTTTTCAGTATTCTTGATGTTGTTTTTGGCCAGTGTCTTTTTTGTGTTTGCCTTTCGAATACATATCCTGCCGTCAAAGGTATCAACGCTTCTTAGGTATAAGGGGCTTGAACAGTTTGCCGGCTCAAAGGAGATATTCTTTGGGATAGCCTGGGCCCTGACAACGGCCCTTATACCGTTTATGGTAAGCGAATCGAATGAACTGTCGACCCTGGGAGTAGCCATGGCCTTCACGTTCAGCATGGCGTTCCTGCGGGCCACACTCTTGGATATTCGAGACATCCAGGTAGACCGGATCGTGGGAAGGGAAACCATACCAATAGCCATTGGTAAAAAGTGGACACAGGTGATGCTTATTGGTGTAGCAAGTATCACGGTGCTCGTGCTGGCCGTAAGTCCTTTTTTAGAATGGTCGTCTGCGTTCAGCTATTTCCTGATCCCCTGTGTTCTTTATGCCTGCATGTATCTTTACCTGTACCACAGCAGACTTATTGGGGAGGGGCTCATGTGCGAGGCGGTCGTGGATTTTAACTTTATATTGGCCGGGGCCATCGCTTTTTTCTTTTGGGAAAAGGCTTTTGTATCAGCCTCCAAGGTATTTGGTGGTTATTTATAGTGGTTTCTCCGTAGCGTGTTACGATAAGCACTTAGACCTGGCAAACCACAGTCCTAAAAACCGAGAAAGGTATATTAATAGATAGAGTATGGAACACCAGAAGACATCCCCCGGAAATGCAGAACATAAAGAGCACCGTACTTTCATACGCCTATTCACTACTGATATAAGAAAGAGGCTTATCGCCGGCGTCATCGTCCTACTGCCGGTATACGTAACCTTCTACGTCCTCAAGCTGCTCTTTACCTTTGCCGGCGGAACAATGGTTCCGGTAGTACAGAGGATATTACTCAGGTCCGATTGGGTACAGTTAAAGGTGCCCGACGCGGTGCTGACTCCCCTAATGTTCCTCATCGGACTGGTCATGCTTTTCCTCATACTCTATTCTGCAGGCGCCTTTGCCACCAACTTTGTCGGTAAGAGAATTATAAAATTTGGCGAAGGGATAGTGGAAAGGATGCCCCTGGTAAAGACCATCTACGGTACGTCAAAGCAGTTTATCTATAGCGCCACCCTTCCCGGTAAGGGGGCCTTTAAGCGGGTGGTACTGGTAGATTTTCCAAGGAAGGGCGCGAAGGCCATTGGTTTTGAAACCGGTTCCTTTAAAGATAAAGAGGGCAATAAGCTGTTGTTCATCTTCATCGCTACCACGCCTAATCCCACATCGGGTTTTATAGTGCTCTACCCCGAATCCGATGTTGAGGATACCCATCTAAGCATAGAAGACGGCTTCAAAATCGTTGTCTCGGGCGGCATCCTTACCCCCGCTCTTAAGGAAGAGATGGAGAAGCTTTACCCAATATAAATACTATCAAACCATCTAGTCCCATCCTCTCTTGTCCCAACTTAATCATGTATCCAAAGATGATAAAGGTAAGGCAGACGTTTTTCACGCAAAAGATTGAAGACGTATCCTCTGCAACCGAAAGGGAGATATTAAGGCTTCAGCTTGGCTCAAGGATAAAAACTGGCGATACTGTGGCTGTCACCGCTGGCAGCAGGGGCATCTCGGAGATAGCGTCTATCACTAGAACGGCAGTACATGTACTCAAGGGGATGGGGGCTGAGCCGTTCATTGTTCCGGCCATGGGCAGTCATGGTGGCGCAACTGCCCAAGGACAAACTGAGGTACTGGCCAGATACGGGATTAGAGAGGCCAGCATGGGCGTACCTGTCATGTCCTCAATGGATGTGGTGGATATGGGAATGAGCAAGATGGGCTTTCCCGTTTATATAGATAGATACGCCGCAGAGGCAGACCATATAGTCCTCATTAATCGCATTAAGGCACACACACGCTTTAGCGGCAGAATAGAAAGCGGCCTCGTCAAGATGCTGCTGGTGGGGTTAGGTAAAGAAAAGGCCGCTACAATATATCATCGCGCAATACTAGAGTACCATTTCGAGGAAATCGCACACAGTATAGTCCCCGTCCTCCTGGAAAGACTTCCGGTACTTTTCGGCCTGGCCATCATTGAAAATGCCAGGGGTGAGGTGGCGGAGCTGGAGACCGTATTACCCAAAAAATTTCTTGAAAGGGAGCCGGAGCTCCTTGAAAAAGCCACCAGGTTAATGGCAAAGCTACCCTTTGATCAGACGGACCTGTTAATAGTGGACGAGATGGGCAAAGACATCTCCGGCACGGGCATGGACACGTCAATCATAGGGAAAAAAGATAATTCCAGGATAAAAATAAAGAGGATATTTGTCAGAGACCTTACGGACAAATCCGACGGTAATGCCTGTGGAATTGGGCTTGCCGACTTTACTACCAAACGGTTGGTTGACAAAATAAACTATCATAAGACCTACGTGAACTGTATTACGGGCCTGAGACCCGAGGCTGCCAAGATACCCATTACATATTCTACCGACAGAGAGGCCCTGAGTCATGCATTAAACACCCTGGGCCTGGTGGAGCCAGAAATGGCGCGTGTGATAAGGATAAAAAATACGAATGACCTGGAGGAACTAAGTGTCTCTGAATCATATAAAGAGGAATTGGATGGATACCGGGACATGGAAATCCTTTCAGAACCGGAAATAATGTCCTTCGATCGGGAAGGGAATTTGTTGTCATGAGGTTCCTGACCCACCTAAAAGCAAATAGAGCTGCATTATGAGACAAGGATTTTATACGCACGCTGTGGTGCTTTGTTGCATCCTGTGTGTCTCACTTATAATACTTCTGCCGCCATGCCGTGGAGAAGATGGGTCTCCCGACCTGGTCATCTCAGGCTACGGTAAGTTTGCGGAAGATAATCCATGGCTTCAAATGCGAGACGTTGTGGCCCCGGGCGACACGGTTATTTATAGTATTACCATAACAAACCAAGGTGATATCAATTATGATGGTGCTATAACAGTTCGGGCCTTAGACCTTCCCAACGGCTGGCAGGCAGAAATCTCTACAGTACAGACTGCACTTCCTCCGTATGATCAAGGACAGGCCTCTTACACCACCAAGGTACCAATCGGCATCCCGCAGGATGCTGCACCCGGTAAATATAGCGCCAAATTTTTTATAGACCCGGTTCAGGGGGAAAAAATAACATCCAATAATATCCACAAAATTCCAATAAACATACTTCCACCCCAACCTGACCTAAGTATTGTGGACGTCCAGTGGAAACCACTGGACTTTTCGGTATTCGACCGGCCTGAGATTGAAGTCGTTTTGCGCAATCAGGGTACGGCCGACTCAGAGGCATCTAAACTGGAGGTGGAAGTTCAAATCGGAAGCGAAAAGTATACTACCCATCTGGAGGCAGAGGTTCCTGGACTGAAACAGGGTGAGACCTGGACGTGGAAGTGTGAGAAAATATTGGGTACGGGTATGTTTTCGCATAGGTATGATAGAAACGTTATTAAGGCCACCGTTAATCCGGATCAAAAACTTGTTGAGCACAATTATCTTAACAACGAGAGGGAAACATATATTGTCGTAAGGGAAGGCCCTTTACACGCAGAATTAGATTGGCAGCCGCACAACCCAACCGCGCAGGATGAAATAGATTTTATTTTTACCGTCGCCAATGAAGGTGACGTACGCTGGGTATTTCCCGACTACAGACGTGATGGGCGCGGTTCTACGATTACATTGCGGTATTGGCCGGTCGGTAATTTCGGCGCCGCCAAGACCGTAGAGGATAGTATCTGGGTACTTGGCGCAAGAAAGAGCCGTACTTACCATTTTCGTGCAAGGATACCGGAACCGGGGGAATACAGGATTACGTGTGAGATTTATGCGGGCTTCCCTTATTGGATCGTTGCTCAAACGCCAGAGGAGTCCCTCATTGTGTCAGCGCCTTAGCTCGGTTGTAGCCGGGCTCTGCAAATCATTATTCATGGGGCATCCTGAGCGTGAGAATTCTTCTTGTCTATTGCCTCGTTGAGTTCTTCAAGCAGGCTGCCGAGGTCGGTGGTATGGATGGTTACTGCAGTACCGATATTTACCGTCCTTGCCACCGTGTTTAGGAGCACGGGATTCTTCAGTTGTTTGAAGCCGCGGTTCACCAGCACGTCCAGGGTCTGCGGGTGTTGTGTCACCAACTGATACACGTTTGTTTCCGGCGTCACCTTGGTAATCCTCTCTGTCGTGCCCTTCCCCTCCTGCACCTGTCTCTGGCCGACGGTCTTCCAGACATTATATCCAAAGAGAAAGAGTGCTCCGTACTCCAGGAACCCACTTATGCCCATTGGTAGGAAGAGCGAATTCATCTCGTAGTCCGCGGCCAAAGGCTGACACGTTACACGCAGGACGGAGCCTGTGTTTAACAGGACAAATGTCCAGAATAGGGCTCGATAGCTGTAGAGTTGTTGTCCCAGACTCATGGGAATCATCTTGGAGGCACAGCCCACTATCATCATGGTAATGAACCCTACAAATATGGCGTGCCGGTAGGCACCAAACATGGCATACGACATCTCTGCACCGGTATAGAACTCATTTACGGTGAAATACAAAAGCGCCGACTCTGCCAGAAAGAACCAAAAGAGAGATGCCTTTATGAATTTTCTGAACTCTTTTCTCGGCATACCTGATTCGATCTCTCCTATGCGGTGAAGTCTCAGATTATAGAAAAACAGCAACACCGCTAAGCCCTCCAAACATCCTGCCGCAAGAAATATCGTCTCAAACAGCGGATATGTATCTCTTAAGAAAAGACTTGCAACCCTAGAGAGGATGGAGACGTTTAGCAGCAGGAAAACGTAGAGGTTTACGTCCTTTTTGGGTTCCTTTATTCCCAAGAAAACCGGCAGGGTCTTGGTTAAAATACCAAGTATTACCATACAGGCGAAGCCCATTATCTGCATGTGCAGCATGGGCTGTTCTATCAAAGGAGGGACGGTATTCAATCCGTTATAGGCCATGTAGGTCATGGTCCCCACGAACATCAGCGCCTGGATCAGGAACCATCCGTACCCGGCAAAGAAGTAGGCCTCGTAGACCTCAAACTTTCTGGTGGAATTGGAGCGGTAAGTGTTTGTCATTATGTACAAAAACAGACATATTGCCGCTACCTCTATAAGACTCCCGACAATGGACATTGCCCTGAATGGTATGTAATCCCCTATAAGCAGTAGATGTCTGGATAAGAACACCAGGACAATCCCGATTGTCATCGGTACAAGCGACATCCTGGCCATAAAGACGTTGTATAGTGAAGTGCCCCAGAACCTGGGTAGGGCGAAATAGGATATGCCCATAATAAAGAGTCCCACCCAACCATAGACCTGGGTGTGGCCATGTGCCTCCAGTATAGCCCTCGGTACGCCATATAGTGTGCCGTGCATGCCAAAATAAAAAAGGATGCCCGCCCCATACAGGCATCCTGTAGTTAATGCAAATATGACAGACATCTTCATAAAGCCTACATGTATGTCCTCGGGTTGAGAGGAGACGCTTGTCTTCAGTTGAGAGGCTTCTTCCGCTTTCACGGCTTTATTCAGTTCAGTAACCAGTTTATCCGGCGACAGATTGAGACCCATGGCAAAGAAAGACATCTTTTCGTCTGGCCAATATTCCTCTGCCAACTTCAACACTTTATATCTGTCAAAAACATCTCTTGTGGCGGGATGACGGGTGGTAACGAGCCTGAAGCTCATATTCTGGTGAATCTTTCTGCCGGGTACAAACCCCACCGCTTCGCCGGCCACAGCAGGGGATGCAAGCAAACCATTTAATTCCTTGAGTAGGGACTCCAAGTCTGCATCATCCTTTAAGGCAACTGTCTCCAAGTCGCTGCTCAGGTCTCTGAAAGGATAGATTTGGAAGGTATAAAATACCTTTACAGTGGTGGGGCAGAACCGCAACACATCTAGCACCTTGCTGTCTTTTGTGACTTTCACGATAGTGTTTTCCCTCAACCCAATCCTGCCTAAGGGGGGATGTATGATG
The DNA here is from genome assembly GCA_001828605.1 of Planctomycetes bacterium RIFCSPLOWO2_12_FULL_50_35. GTDB lineage: Bacteria > Planctomycetota > Brocadiia > Brocadiales > Bathyanammoxibiaceae > 2-02-FULL-50-16-A. The sequence continues at coordinate 10,982 of MHZB01000096.1, forward strand.
TATTAATCACACGGGGAAGGATTCAAAAAAATAATGCTAGCACAGAAAACACCTGTAAGTCAACGGAATTTCGTGTAGAGATGCATGCCCTGAGTGCCAGTGAAGAATAATTCATTTAGAAATTTTCGACCGGTGAAAATCTGTCAATGACATGATTTCGGTCATTTTTCATATCCTGCCCAGAGGTATACAGAGAGGCTCAGTACGAAAAAATTTCGTATCACTTTTGCCGCTCTAGGCTCCGTTGGAAAATATTTTGCATTCTTCAGAACCCAGGCTGTGCGGATTTGTATTATATCCAATATGATTCCTTTGTAACCTGCGCAGTGTCAAGTAGATAAATCGTAGTCAGGAAACTTGTACGTTCAAGTATTTTTTTGGCACGCAAGATGCTAGATGTTAGGTGTACCCGTAGTGTACGACAGTATAAAGGAGATAAAAGATGAATAGCACTCTTCAAGTTATGCCTAGAGCAAGACTTAGAATAAAGGCAAACAAGATAGTCCGCTCCTGTCTTATGTGTGGCAGGAGATTTAGGAGTGACGGCCCCCAAAACCGAAGATGTGCGCGCTGCAATTACCTCTTAGAGCATGCCAGAGAAGGGACTTATTACGAGCCCAAGGTCTACTCTTCAGAGGGTGGAGGGGCAGTTAATCCTGTAGATGCTGGTTAATAGTCCCATCGTAGCTCGCTGGGCCTGTTTCCGAATTTTTTGGATGATTTGAATTGTTCTTTGATGAGAGGAGCGAGAAATGACAACTGCAATGTCGGCGGCGTACATGAAGACGTTTCCGCAGGAGGCAGAGAAAAAGGTCTCGGCCGGTAAGCGGAATCTTGTCCTGGACGTCCCGGAGTTCAACAAGGCGTGGCAAATATACAGGGAAACCAGCTTAGACATAATGAAACGATATGAGTACATGTCTAAGTGTTTGGACTTCACGGACAAGGACACAGAGGCCATCAAGGAGTCTAAGGAGATTATAGCGGCAAACCTTGAAAAAATCCTTGATCATATATACTGGGAAAAGCTAGTAACCGATCCATGGCTGTCTAAGTGGTTCAGGGACGAGACTGGGAAGATCGCAAAAGACTACGTTACCATCCGAAGGGCCCGACAGCGAAGGTTTCTACTCAAGATACTGGAGTGCAAATGGGACGAAGATTTCTGGAACTTTGTCCGCTGGGTAGGTGCAGTGCATGTGCCTATTTTCGGGTTTGAGGACCTTTACATACCGGTAAGACTGAACCTTGCACTCTGGGGTTACATACATCAGTACTTGTTCAACCTCTTTGCTGAGGCGCTCAAGAAAGACCCCGAAAAGTTGCGCAGGATCACCACCGCATGGACGAAGATGTTCTGGATGATTATAGACGTTTATCATATGGACTATTTCAGTGCCTGGGCGTAATTAACACGTGCAGTAATCAGTAAATAAGGAGGGGGGGTTCATGGGCAATACAGTCAGAGAGCAATTGTCTGAAGACCTGGACGTTTATCCCCTCACGTTCGAACCCGAGATGACATGGGGAAAGTGCTTTGAGAAGGAGGCGAATGACACCATGAAGGTAAAGGCCGTCTGGTTTGAAGGTGACTGCGTTAAGTGTGCAATGTGCGTTGAAGAGGCGTCGACGGCCTTTTGTTTTGAGGAATCTGTCGGTCCTAAGATAAAGGACGGTGCGAATCTCGCCTCCTGCAGCGAAGGCATAAGACAGGCTGCTAATGTCTGCCCGACGCAGAGGATAAAATACCACCTGTTGCCCCCGGCGGTTACGGGTGGTTAAATCCTGCAATTGCAGGATTAATCTGCACACGTAAGAAGACAGCTCTGAAAAAGTATTTGATCGTCAATTCAATGGGTAGCCGCAGGCTTTAGCCTGCGTTATGCGCACCCATAAAGGGTGTGGCTACATTTACACCTTCGATTTTGCTGCTTTTCAGAGATCTTAAGAAGACAGTTTATTATTACCCAAGCACCTTGAGAAGATGTCTTGGGCTAGAGTCTTGTTTTCCACCGTAAACACCTATGTTTGCGGGGGTGTCTCACAACGACCGGCTTCCGTCTAATACATCCACACTATCACGCGGTCGGGATTAAACTACCGGACGTTGACATCCCCAGGCAAACTTCAGGCCCCGCTACAATGTTATCGAGTTCCCAAAAATTTATACCGTAACGCGTTGTGCAATTGTTCGGAAGACGGTAAATCCTTTGACTTAAGTTTTTCTGTTTGTTAATATTTGCAGTCAAACAATATGTTCACTTCCGGTGTCCTGCCCAACGATATTGGACATAAGGAGCTCATTTGATGAAGAGGCCTGCCACCTTTCTCACGGTGCCCCTAATTATACTTGTGTCGTTTAGTCTATGCAGAAATGCCTATCCTCAAGGGTCTGAATCCGCTGTCGAGCGCGAGAAGGCACTGGCAAAGAAGCCGATGGCCTGGGACCTGGGTCCTGATAACGTAGACATATTCAGCTACCCACCCAACATACAGTCATCTTTTGAGGTATTCAAGGAGAAGTGTGGTAACTGCCACTCAATTGCACGCCCCCTCAATGCCCCGTTCGCTACACCCGAGGAGTGGAACACCTATGTGAACAAGATGATGCGGAAACCAGGCGCAGGCATAGGCAAGGAGCAGGCAAAACAGATATTTGAATTCCTTGTTTACGATTCCAAGGTGAGGAAACTCTCCGACCCCAATGCCTGGGAAAGACATCTCCAACGTTTAATATCTGAGTTTCAGGAAAAAATACGGCAATAGACAAAGACACCTCTGCTAAAGTATATAAATATACACGACATTCTAAACGCGTAGTGCGGCAGTTGTAGGGGCGTATGGCAATACACCCCTACGATTTACCGCCCGGGGTGGATATTTCTGGTTTCTCAAAGAGTGGTCTCAGTATAAAATTCTTACCCAAAAATGAGATGGGCAATGGAAGCGTAGCAAAAGAGAGGTTCCAAGTGGGACTCGGTTTCTGGTGGTTCTTGGACAAATCAGAGAACTCTACTGCCAGGAATTTTATCTTCTCATCGGTAGTTTGGCTTGGTCTGGTGGTCTCTGTAGCCTTGGTGTTGGCGTTAAAATTTGTCTGGCCGGATTTCCTCGGCGGTGTTGCCTGGCTTTCCTTCGGGCGGCTTAGACCCTTCCACGTAAACGGCGCCCTATTTGGGTGGCTCTCCATGTCCAGTCTGGGGATTATGTTCTATATCTTGCCTAAACTCACCGGTGCAAGATTATGGAGTGAAAGACTGGGCAACGTTACCTGCCTGCTGTGGAACACGGTCATCGTACTATCGGCAGTAAGTCTTCCCTTCGGCTATACGCAGGGCAGAGAATACGCAGAATACGTGCTTCCTCTTGACCTTATGACGGTGCTGTGCTTCATGCTGCTGATCTACAATGCGTTTAAGACGGTTGCCCTGCGCAAGGAGAAGGCGATGTACGTAAGCCTCTGGTATTTCCTTGCCACGCTGGTCTGGGCCCCCATCATATTTCTGGTGGGCAACAATTTTATGATGGACTGGACCGGACTGGGAGGCAGGGGTGTGGTCCCGGGCGTCAATGACGCCATGCTTAACTGGTGGTACGGGCACAACGTCATCGGCATGTGGTTCAGCACCCTGGGACTTGGGATATTTTATTATTTCCTACCCGTCCTTACAAAGAATCCCCTCTACAGCCACAGGCTTTCCATGATAGGCTTTTGGACATTGGCCTTTTTCTACGTCTGGAACGGACAGCACCATCTCGTCTACGGCCCGGGACCCGATTGGTTGGAAAGTGTCGCCATCACCTTCAGCGTCCTTATGGTCATTCCCGTATTTGCC
>MHZB01000097.1 GCA_001828605.1 Planctomycetes bacterium RIFCSPLOWO2_12_FULL_50_35
CTTTTCAATAACTTCTATCATCTTGTCACCGGAGAATCTGCCAAATCGCGATGTTATCAGCTGGAGAAATCTTTGTCAATTCAAATTGCATGGTCTGGACGTGACTACTCCTCCCCATCGGGGGGGCAGGGAGAGTCGTACTTAACTCCATAAAGCAGAGTTTTGTAGAGGTCTCATAATTGTATCCAAAGATTTTCTTGACTTTTTTTCTAAGGTATTTACTGTAAGTAAGTCTTGCTTAGACGTTGCAAGGCATGGTGACACATGGGAGGACAAAGACGTGTCCTATCAGAGGTGGTTTCGTCCTACAAATGAATTTACCCTTGGCAGACGAACCTTTGTATTATGCCCCGTATTCTGCGTCCTGTCTTTAGCATTCCTCTGCTTTACAACCAGTCCCTCTTTGGCTACATCAGACGGATGGGCCGCTACCTATGGGGGAATTTTTTTTGATGAGGCCCATTCCGTACAGCAGACCGGTGACGGCGGGTACTTAGTAGCTGGTTGGACAAGGTCTTCTGGCGCGGGAGATGCAGACTTTTTGGTCTTGAAGCTCAGGTCCGATGGGACTGTGGAATGGCAGAAGACCTATGGGGGAGATAGTTGGGATGAGGCTCGTTCCATTCGTCAGACCAGTGAAGGGGGGTACATAGTGGCTGGTTGGACAATGTCCTTTGGTGCCGGACTTGGAGACCTTTGGGTATTAAAGCTCGGGGCTGACGGGGCTATAGAGTGGCAGAATACCTATGGCGGGGGTGGTGAAGATTTGGCCCTTTCCATTCAGCAAACTGGTGACAAGGGATATATAGTGACTGGTGTCACATCCTCCTTCGGTGCCGGGTCTAGCGATGTCTGGGTCTTGAAGCTCAGGCCCGATGGAAAAATGGAGTGGCAGAAGACCTACGGGGGAGACGGTGTTGACCGGGCCTTTTCAATTCAGCAGACGGGTGACGGTGGGTATATAGTGGCTGGTGATACAATCTCCTTTGCCCTCCAAGGTCAGGAGACTCCCGACGTTTGGATCTTAAAGCTGAAATCCGATGGGGCTGTGGAGTGGCAGAAAATCTATGGGGGTGATAATTATGATCAGGCCAGTTCCGTCCGGCAGACCAGTGACGGTGGATATGTAGCTGCCGGTCGGACAGATTCCTTCGGTGCCGGCGGGGGTGACGTCTGGGTCTTGAAGCTTGGGTCTGACGGTGCTGTGGCGTGGCAGAGAACCTATGGGGGAGTTGGTTTGGATGAGGCCAGTTCCATTCAGCAGACCGGTAACGGGGGGTATATAATGGCTGGTAATACAGCGTCGTCCGGAGCTTGGGGAGTGGACGCCTTGGTCTTGGAGCTGAGCCCCGACGGGGCCGTAGAGTGGCAGAAGACCTACGGCGGAGTTGATGATGATTGGGCCTTTTTTATTCAGCAAACGAGTGATGGGGGGTACATAATTACTGGTGGTACAAGGTCTTTTGGTGCTGGAGAGGATGATCTTTGGGTCTTGAAGCTAAGGCCCGATGGCTCTATAGACGACGCTTGTGATTTTATAAGGGCTACCGGTATCTCTGAGAAAAACAGCAATACCCCAGTCAGAACGACTAATGCAGATGTCAGCAATAGTGGCGTGAATCCACAAGACTCCTCAGCAGCGGTTCAGGATATAAACGCCTCGGTGAACTTCTTGTGTGCATCCACAGCAGTTGAGTAAATCCGGGCGAAAGTTCGGGAAGTTATGACTCCTTTTTATAACAGACCTTCGGACAATCCGGTACGTAGTACTTAACTCCCTCCCTGCTTGGTGGAAGAGGCCCACCCCGGTGGAGATTCTTTTTCAGCGTGGCTGGCCTACTTGGGCTAAAAGAGACTATGTCTTTATGTGGGCTATAGGCGTTCCTGTTGAGCGGACCCTATCTTCCTTATCTCTATACAGAGAACCAATAAGAAGAATACCTGTGGCGGGAGAACGAACTGGGTGAAGGTCCGGTAGCTTTCGATCTAGTTCATCTACGTTAGCATCAATCTCACAGAGAAGATCGCCCCTGCCAACGTAGTTGCCGGTACTGAAATACCATTTGTGAATCTTACCTGCTACGGAGGGGTAGACTGGAACTAATCTTTCTTCTTTCTTTTCTGGTGGTTCTTCTAGACTGGCTACGAGTGATTTTACGAGGTCTTTCATGTCGTCTAATTTTTGGATGATTGCTGCTTCATAGTCTTGTTCTTCGTATGGCATTGTGTTTCCTCCTGACACCGCGATATCGGCACTTTTCCAAATTCAAGTATGCAAGGGTGATGAAATTTCTACAAAATATAAGATTTTGGAGTCCACTGGCTGTGCTAATGTTAAATTCTCCAAGTGACGTCTGCATCAGGTGGACTGGATTCCATAAAGAGTGGTTTTTTAGGATTCTGAGAGCGCTGAAAAAGTAGTTTAATCATTAATTCAATGGGTAGCCGCAGGCTTTAGCCTGCGTTATGCGCACCCATAAAGGGTGCGGCTACATTTACACCTTCGATTTTGCTACTTTTTCAGAGGTCTCATTCTCGGAGTCTCTGGACTTTCTATTTCCTATACTTAAAATTTACCACATCACTCAAGATAGTAAATGGCTGGATTCAACAGGTTACTACTGAATTAAACTGGTAAATCTGGTAAATACGGTCTGGGCTGTACTAAACCCCAGAAAGAGGTCTAATTTGGCATTGCATTCCTCAGTCTCTGTTGCTAAAATGTTTTTTGCGAATCCTTATACGTATTGGTATAAGGGCTTTTGTGTGCGCTATCTAAGCTGACCTTTTTGTAGAACTTATGGCGCATATTTATTGTGAATGTCCCCAGCCATACTGAGACATCCATTCATAAGACAGGAAAAGTAAATCTTCTATAATAGTTGCGGAGTGGATAGAGATGGAACAGGTATTTACCACTGAAAGCACCCTGTTAACCCTGGAACTTAGGATACTGTATGCAGTTATAGGACTTTACGTACTGAGCTGCCTCTTGCATATATCCCAGGCGGGGGTTAGTGTCTTTTTCAGGAATTTCTTTTTCGGCAAGATGGCGACAAATCTCTTGTACCTGGCCGTCATCGGGCATACCCTTTTAATAATTATACGCTGGATTGAACAGGGTCAGCCGCCCGTTCAGAATAAATACGAGTGTCTGTCCTGGTTTGCCTGGTGTAATACCTTCACCTATCTGTACATAAGGCGCAGGTGGTCTGAGCTCTCCATGCCGGGCATATTCGTGACAATGCTCTCAATCGCCGCATTGTTTCTGGCCATAAATAAATACGACCCTACGGTAACTCCCATTGCGCCCGCCCTTCAGAGCCCGTGGTACTTCTGGCACGTGCTTATCGCATTCGGCGCCTATGCCGTATTCGTAGTGGGCTGCTCCGTGGAGCTCTCGTATGTGATAATTAAGGGGCTGGGTTATGCTAAGAAATCGTGGGAGGATTTTGGATTACCGTCGTTGGACGTACAGACGTTTCACGGAATTACCTACAAGCTGGTTCTTTTGGGTTTTCCGCTGCTTACCTTCGGTATAATCTCAGGGGCGGCCTGGGCCGATGATGCCTGGGGCAGGTACTGGTCTTGGGACCCGTTTGAGATATTGTCGCTCATCACCTGGACGGCATTTGGTATGTATCTGCACGCCATGTCCATACCAAAATGGCGCGAGACATGGGGTTCCACCCTCTGCCTCTTGGGATTTGCCTCAATGCTCATTACCTTCATGGGCTCAGGGTTCCTGACCAAGCTTTTTGGGCTCTACAGCATGCATGCCTATTAGGGCCTGCCTGGCCGCGGTTTTCCCATGTCCCCATGTAACAGGTGCTGACATATCATGGTATCAAACATACTCGACTATTTGTACGGTATCATAACGTCAACAAAGACCACCATAGCTCTCTTTGGGGTCTTGATGTTGTTTTTTCTGGTAGGCAACGTGCTTCCGTACGGCGGCAGTTATGAGCAGATAAAGGCCACTGGATTTGCGCGCACGATTATAGAGGGCCTCGACCTGCTCAATGTATATTCAGGTCCCTGGTTTCTGACCACGGTTGGACTCTTTTCCCTCAATCTCACCCTTTGCACCTACAAGCGTATGAAGTGGATGGTTAGGATAAGGCGGCCTGCCGAGCTAACGGCCACCGCATTATCCTGCCATAAAGACGCTTTGGATATGGAACTGCCGTACTCACCCGAGGAGACCGCAAACAGGGTTGAGGCATTTCTCCACGGCAGGCTGTTTTTAAAGAAACCCTCCAGCACGCGCGGCGAGGGCATCTACTCTGGAGGCGTTTATGAACAGGGATTCATACACCACATGTGGCTCTCCCTCGCATATCATGTGTCGGTAATCCTGGTCGTCATAGGGGCCGTCATTACGTTTCTTTACTCTTTCGAGAAAGAGATAACCATCTTCCCGGATAAACCTGTGGAGGTAGCCGCCGTCTCTGCCGACACCAGATGGAATAGGTGGTATGGGAAGGGAGAAGATTTTATCGTCTCTGAGGATGAGAAGTTCCAGGTAGGTCTGAAAGAATTCATGATAAAATACGCCCAGAAGCCGTCCATAAAAGGCTTTCCCAGGAAAGGTCTCATCCCGAGGTTCAAGGATACCTGGGGGAGGGGAGGGCTTACCGTTGTTGCTGAGGAAGACAAATATTACCCCATAGAATATGCAAGTAAATTGATTATATATGAGAATGGGGCGCCTGCACAAGAACTGTGGATCAAAGTGAACACACCCCTGCGCTATCGCGGGTTAACCTTTTACCAGAGTGCCTATGAGTACAAGTTTGACCTGTACGCCGATGATAAAAAGATTGAGGAGGAAGAGGGGGGTAAATACACCCTGCCGGGGATAGATGGTAAGTTTGAATCGGGAGGCGTAACTACCGGCAAATTATACCTTAAGGACGGCAGTGAATATGTGATTGAACCGTTTGTTAAACTTACGTATACTCCTCCGGAACCGGAGCAAGAGGCCGACAAGCCGAGCGGCAGTCAGGGGATGCCTGAGGTCTTTAAGCTGATTGGAAGCAAGGCCGGGGACATTAAAGGTTCAAAGGTCAGGATCGAAAACGTCCGTGCCGGGACCATTCTCAGCTATCGCCACGACCCCGGCGTTCCGCTGCTGTGGATAGCGGCGCCTGTATTGTTTTTTGCGATGCTGTTTCGTGCGTGGGGCAGGTGGTGCCGGGCCAGCTACGTTGTGGAAAAGAGGCCCAGAGGCAGCCGCCTCCTGGCGCACCTCCAGATGTTCGGCGTCTGGGGTGGTGAACGCAATATGATGGAAAGGTTGAAGGACTCTTTGGTGTCGAATGTGTAGGGGCGTATTGCAATACGCCCCTACAAGTGGACAACATCCCCGTGCGGGAAATGGGAAGGGTAATCGCACAGTTTGTGTGTTGCCCGCTGTAATGCATTTTGTTACAATTAATTAGACGCTGAGGGAAAATAAATGAAAGAAGGGATTCATCCTGAATACGTAGAGGCGACTGTAATCTGCGGCTGTGGGGAGACGTTTCAGACCCGCTCAACAAAACCGAAGATAGCGGTGGAAATCTGCTCAAAGTGCCATCCGTTCTACACGGGCAAGCAGAAGCTGATTGACACCACAGGTAAGGTAGAGAGGTTCCAGCGCAGATATAGAGGGAAGAAGAGTACCGAGACGGTTGCACAGTAAACAGGGGCCAGATACACTTACCATTCTGAGGGAGTGAAATCCGCTTATGCCGGGAAGAATGTAGCGTTGGAGCTTGCTCCAACGTCGAACGTGGCAGCAAGCTGCCACGCTACATGCCCAGAATGGCGGAGGGCACTGGATATTTTACAGAATTAATGTGCAGCGTGCGGGTTTGTCTCGCACGCTGCGATAAAGACCAAACACATGAATGAAGCATTACTGCGAAAATTAAAAACCATGTACGATAGGTACACGGAGCTGGAGAACCTGGTTGCAGACCCGGCCGTCGTGTCGAATCCGTACCAATACGGCACCTACATGAAGGAGCGGGGCAACCTTTCCAGACTGGTTGGTAAGTACCTCCAGTGGCAGAAGACCCTCCACCGTAAAGAAGAGGCCGGGAAGGTCATTTCTGAAAATGGAGGCGACAAGGAACTGCAGCTGCTGGCCAAAGACGAGCTTGCGGCGGCTGAGAAGGAGGAGGAAAGGCTGGTTGAAGAGATACAGGAGCTTCTTCTTTCTAAGGCCGGCGACGCCCACAGAGGCGTGATAATGGAGATTCGCGCCGGTACGGGCGGTGACGAGGCCGCGCTCTTTGCCGCAGACCTTTACAGGATGTACACAAGGTATGCAAACATTAAAGGATGGGGAATAGAGGTGTTTGACAGCAGTTCTACCGATTTGGGCGGCTTCAAGGAGATAATCTTTTCAGTTACGGGTGCGGAGGTGTACAAGAGACTGCGTCACGAGAGCGGTACCCATCGGGTGCAGAGGGTGCCTGCCACAGAGACCCAGGGGAGGGTTCACACCTCGGCGGCAACCGTCGCCGTGCTGCCTGAGATAGAGGAAGTGGAGATAAACATAGACCCAAAGGACCTGAGGATTGAAACAATGAGGGCGTCCGGTCCGGGCGGGCAGAAGGTGAACAAGACGAGTTCTGCCGTCAGGATGACCCATATCCCCACGGGTATAACCGTCAAGTGTCAGGACGAGAAATCCCAGCACAAGAACAGGGCAAAGGCAATACGCATCCTGAGGAGCCGCCTCCACGAACACGTAGAGGAGCAGGAAAGGTCGAAGAGGGAAAAGGCCCGCCGAGTCCAGATAGGCACCGGGGACAGGAGCGAAAAGATAAGGACATATAACTATCCGCAAAACAGGGTTACGGACCATCGAATAAATTTCACCCTCTACGACCTTGAAAACGTGATGCTCGGGCATATAGATGAACTGATAGGACAGCTCCTGGCGTTTGAAAAGGAAGAACAACTGAAGCAGTTGGCGGCAACCGTATAAGCGCCTGGCGGAAAAATCCTTACGCAGAGACAAGCCTTTAGGCCCGTCCGTAACGGGCAGACCTGAAGGTCTGTTCCTGCGGCACCCGGCAAAGGTCTCGTAAGAACAATGAGATGTAAAACGTCCGATACGGTGATCGGACGCTACAATTTTCCTACATCTTTGGTAGACAACGACCTTTAGGTCGTTGAAGTCTTCTTTAACTATCGTAGTGCATCACCCGCTGCCTATTCCTGGAAAAAAGACTAAAAAGCCTCCCATAAGCCTACAAAAGGCACTGACGGATGCCACGGTGATTCTGCGTGACGCAGGTGTGGATTCGCCAAACCTGGATGCCGAGGTGCTTTTAGGAAAGGTATTGGGCATTTCCCGCTCCCAGCTCTACGCAAGACTGCAAGAGCCTGTAGAATCCGGGAATCTAAGACGTTTCAGTAAACTCGTCAATAAGAGGGCACACCGTATACCCCTGCAGTACCTCACTGGCCATGTCGAATTCATGTCTCTGGATTTTTTGATGAAAAAGGGTATATTTATCCCCAGGCCGGAGACGGAATTGATAGTAGAGGCCGTGTTAAAGAGAGTCGGCGTCTCTGATGCCTCCAGCGCACACAGTAAGCTGAAGATACTGGATGTCTGCACCGGCTGTGGAAATATAGCGGTGTCAATTGCCGTGGGCCTCAAGGACGCTGGAGAAGTAATAGTCTATGCGTCCGACGTATCTTCCAAGGCCCTGAGGCTGGCGCGGCTTAACGCCGAGAGACATAATGTTGGGACAAAGGTTTCCTTTCATAAGGGTTCGGTCTATCAGGCCTTCCGTAGACTTGGGCTTGAGGGGGAGATTGATTTCATCGTATCCAATCCACCCTACGTGCCGCAAGATGAGTGGAAAGGTCTTCAGCCGGAGGTGAGGGATTACGAAGACCCAAGGGCGTTGGTGGCGGGTAGCGACGGGTTGGACTGCTACCGGGAAATAGTTGCAGGCGCCCACAAATGGCTGAGGCCGAAGGGCTGGCTCATTATGGAACTGGGAGAAGGTCAGGCAGACAAGGTTAAAGAACTTATAGATGAAGACGGTCATTTCGGAGACACGGAGACCGTTAAGGACCTGCAAGGTATAGGGCGTACAATAATTGCTAGATCTAGTTGACGAAAAGTTTGTAATTGAAGGCGGTTGCCGTCTCACCGGCAGCATTACCGTAAATGGGGCGAAGAATGCGGCCCTTCCCGTCATGGCTGCCTGCATATTAACGAAGGGTGCCTCCCGCATAAGGTCCATCCCCAAGCTGACGGATGTGGAGATTATGGGACGCATACTGGAGTGTCTGGGCCTCAGCGTGAAGCACTTGGAAGACGGCTCATTGGAGATGGGCACGGTAGATACAACCAAGGTAACCGCCCCGTATGAACTGGTAAACGAGATGCGAGGCTCGATATGTGTTCTTGGCCCGCTTCTCGCCCGGCGCAATGCGGCAATGGTCGCGCTGCCCGGGGGATGCGTGATTGGACAGCGTCCCATAGACCTCCACCTGAAAGGGCTTAGGGCCATGGGCGCTGAGATAGATTTAAAGGACGGTTACGTGGTGGCATATGCAACGCGGCTTAGGGGGACGGAGATATACCTGGGCGGCGCTCACGGCTCTACGGTGCTGGGCACGTGCAATGTCCTGATGGCGGCAACACTTGCAGAAGGCACCACGGTAATAGAGGCCGCCGCACGTGAACCTGAGGTGCAGAACCTGGCAGAGTTCCTGGTGAAGGCCGGCGCTAAAATCAGCGGTGTGGGCACTAACCGCATAGTTATAGAAGGCGTAAAGGAATTAAAACCAGTAGACTGCCAGATAATACCCGACAGGATAGAGGCCGGTACACTTATGGTTGCAGGTGCCGTTACGAACGGAGACGTGACCGTTGAGAATATCAGGCCCGACCATTTAAGCGCCGTAGTGGATAAACTGAGAGAGGTAGGCGTAAATGTTACCTTGGGGCGTGACAGCTGTAGGGTGAGGGGAGGACGTATGACGGCCTCGGTTATCACTACACTGGCCTACCCCGGCATTCCTACAGACCTGCAGCCCCAGTTAATGTCCCTTCTGAGTATTGCGGAGGGGACCAGCGTTATTACCGAGAAGGTGTTTCCGGACAGGTTCATGCACATAGCGGAACTGAACAGGATGGGTGCAAATATTCAGAAGGAGGGCCCCAGCGCCATCGTGCACGGGGTCCCGTATCTTTCAGGCGCAAAGGTGATGGCGTCCGACCTAAGGGCCGCCGCCAGTCTCGTTGTGGCGGGTCTTGCGGCACGCGGCACCACAGAGGTCCGCAGCATATTCCACCTGGACCGCGGCTACGAACACCTCGAAGAACGCCTCACCGGCATCGGCGCAAAAATCAAACGCGAGGCAGATACGAAGGAGTATTAGGGAAAGTGTGAGGTAGGTTGCATGGCATATTTTCTTATTTCAGTCTATGTGGTAAACGATAACCTGTTATGAATATTGGCACAAGCCTTTTGGGGTTGTGTCGTGCAAGTCTGTTTTGTATAATGTGTTACGGCTGGGCCAAGAGGGATGTGCGGTGCGTCGAGACGCACCCTACAGGGTGTGTAGCTGCCCCATTTATGGGGCGTTTTGACAGGCTCGATAAATCGAGCAGCTACAATTACCGTTGTGGCTCGATGAATCGAGCAACTACAGGATATTTTTGTGGGGACAGGGTTTATTCCTGTTAGTGTGTACTGTCATTGCGAGGAGTGAAAGGCGACAAAGCAATCTTATGTTTACTGGTTTTGTAGGGGTGGGTCTTACGCCCACCCAGGGCAACCACAAGGGTTGCCCCTACACATGAGATTGCTTCGCTTAGCTCGCAATGACAAATGTGCAACTACTTTACTTTTCCTCCCCCTCGAAGGGGGAGAGGTACCAACAAACTTTCTCAGAGGTTTTGAATAATGTTTGAGTCCATAAGCGGCACGTTAGAGGGTATATTCGATAAGCTCCGGGGCAGGGGACGGCTGACCAAAGAAAATATAGAAGAAGGTCTCCGCGAGGTGCGGACGGCGTTGCTTGAGGCCGACGTTAACTACCGCGTGGTCAAGGATTTCATCAAGCGGGTTATGGAGAAGGCCGAGGGCGAAGAGGTAATAAAGAGCGTCACCCCCGGTCAGCAGATAGTAAAGATAATCCATGATGAGCTTGTGAACATAATGGGCCCGGTAGGCCCAACGCTAACCTTTCGAGACGGCGGCCCGACCGTGGTGATGCTTGTGGGACTCCAGGGCTGCGGTAAGACGACAACCGCCGCCAAGCTGGCAGGACTGGTGATGTCCAAGGGCCGAAAGCCGCTTCTGGTGGCCGCCGACGTGAAGAGACCCGCCGCCATAAAGCAGCTGAAGGTGCTCGGCAAGCAGTTGGGAGTTCCCGTATATTCCGAGGATGATGGACAGCCTACCGTAATTTGCCAGAAGGCAGTGGATTATGCCAGAGAAAACACCCTCGACGTAATCATACTGGATACGGCAGGCCGGCTCCACATAGACGAGGAGCTGATGAAAGAATTGAGGGACATCAAAGACAAGGTGGAACCCAGCCACATCTTCTTTGTGTGCGATGCCATGACGGGTCAGGACGCCGTTAACAGCGCCAAGGAATTCAATTCGAATCTCGAGTTCGACGGCGCCATTCTGACGAAACTAGACGGCGACACACGCGGGGGTGCGGCGCTCTCCATTAAGTCCGTCACCGGGAAGCCCATAAAGTTTGTCGGCGTGGGGGAGAAGCTCGATAAGCTGGAGGAATTTTATCCGGACCGCATGGCGTCCAGAATCCTGGGTATGGGCGATGTGGTGACCCTGGTGGAGAAGGCACAGGCGGTTACGGACGAAGGGCAGGCGAGGTCCTTTGCCAAAAAGATAAAGGAGGACACCCTTACGCTTGAGGATTTTATGGACCAGCTCCAGCAGGTGAAGAAGATGGGGCCGCTCCAGGAGATTCTCAGTATGATACCCGGAATGGGCAACAAGCTGGAAGGACTGGACGTGGGTGACCACCAGATGAACAGGATAGAGGCGATAATGCGGTCCATGACCAGAGAGGAGAGGCAGACGCCGGACATCATCGGGGGCGACCGCAAGATGAGGATAGCCAAGGGCAGCGGCACCACGGTTCAAGACGTAAACCAGCTTCTGAAGCAGTTCAAGATGGTGAAGAAGATGCTGAGGCAGGTAAGCTCCGGCGGGCCTATGAGGAGGATGGGTATTCCAAAGATGGGTTTTCCGACGGACTTCGGAAGGGGCAAGAAGGGATAATTGTTCATATTTAACCTAATAGGAGGAAGGAAGTGGTAAGAATAAGAATGAAGAGGATGGGCCGTAGAAACAGGCCGTTCTACAGAATAGGCATCTTTGACGTCCACGAAGAAAGGGACGGAGAGGCCATAGAAGAAGTAGGGCACTATGACCCGTTGGAGAAGGATGAGGCAAAGAGGGAGACGCTTAAGAAGGACAGGATTGAGTATTGGCTGAGTGTCGGAGCGCAGCCTTCAGAGAAGGTGGCCATTATCTTAAAGAGACACGGCATAGCCGTCGGACGTTGAGTTATATTCCATGGCGAAACCGTTTATTTTTGTAGTGTCAGATTGCTTCGCTCCGCTCGCAATGACAAACGCTCCGTCATTGTGAGTCCGCCTGGGGCGGATTGAACATGGCAACTTGTAGGGGCGAACCTGCCGCTCGCAGCGGTCGCACCGCTCGCCCTGGGCAGACACAGAGGTCTGCCCCTACGAAGCCACGCTACATGCTTCGCTCAGAATGACAATTTCCAAGGAGGGTAGACAACGAAGTTTTACTTCGTTGATCAACGACCGTAAAGGTCGTTGTCTACCATAGATTCTTCGCCCATTCAGAATGGCATAGGGTGCATATGCGTATAGATGTATTGACCTTATTTCCTGAGATGTTTCAGGCCGTGCTTGGGCAGAGTATGCTCAGGCTTGCGCAGGAGAAGGGGCTTGTGAGTTATCATCTCTGGAACATCAGGGACTATACCCTGGATAAGCACAAGAAGGTGGACGACAGGCCGTACGGGGGTGGTCCTGGTATGGTGATGACGCCGGAGCCGGTGTTCAGGGCCATCGAGGGGGTAGAAAGAGACGGTAGTGAACCTGCCAGAAAGGTGTTACTCACACCGCAGGGAGAAAGGTTCACCCAGTCCACCGCAGAGGCGCTCTCCAGAGAGAACAGGCTCATGCTTGTCTGCGGTCACTACGAGGGTTTTGATGAGAGGATAAGGCAGGGATTTGATTTTCTTGAGGTATCCATAGGTGATTACATATTGAGCGGCGGCGAAGTCCCGGCGATGGTTGTAATTGATGCAGTGGTGAGGCTGATACCCGGGGTATTGGGTGACCAGGACTCACCTGAATTTGAATCCTTTAAGGATGGCCTTTTAGAATATCCCCAGTACACCAAGCCCAGGGAGTTCAGGGGTTTGAAGGTGCCCGATGTACTCGTTTCCGGGCATCACGAGAATATACAGCAATGGCGTGAAGAGCAGGCCAGAGAACGCACCCGCGCAAAGAGGCCCGATTTATTTAAAAAAGCGCCTGGCCCAAAAACAGTCTCCCAGTAACCCACCTGCTGTACCCTACCACACAATTAAATGGGTTCTTACTGCTGCTGATAATCCGTCAGCGGTAAAGGTAATGTGGGCCCTACCCGGCATGTCGGCAATTCCCGTCACGGTAAAAATGGCTATTCCTTCATTGTTAGTCAGCAGACTATCCGGCGTTACCAGCGCGCGGCTCGTCATGTCACTCTCGGCCTGTACCGGCACGTCAGGAAGCGGCTTCCGGCTGCCATCGAGTACGGTTACCCAGATGGTTTGATGTTCTCCACTGCCTGCGGTAATCTCATTGGAGCTGACCTCAATATAGGCAGGGCCGCCGACATCCTTCGGTATCTCGTACTGGGCACAAGACTGCAGTAACACGGCCAGAAAAAACATAATTGCCGCTTGTATAAAGTGCACCGGATGTGTACTCATAGTAATATAGTCCTCAGTATCCACCACCCGAAAAGTTTTTGTACCAGGCATTCCAGACGTCAAGCGTGTAGGATAAGCCGTCAGAAGTAAACGTTATAGTGCTTTTGTCGGCAAACCCCAGACCGGTAGCCGTAAACAATGCAACACCGTCGGCGTTTGTAACGGCGGCGTCGTTTATGATAGCTACGAAAGGCGCTTCTATGGATGCAGAAACAGTCTGATTAGGCACAGGATTCCCATTCCGATCGAGAATGGTTACATACACATTTTTCGTATCACCGCTGGAAATCAATATTGCCCACGGAATTACCTCAATAGAGGCCGCCGTCTGGTCTGGTCCCGTGACGGGCGTATCCCTTAGCGGGGCGTTGGATTGGCAAGATACTGTAAGTAGCACTACCAGCGATAATATGTTTAACAGAGTCTTCATCGCTTTTGCAGACCCAAATATTTTGTTCAATCCGTTCCAAGGGGTCTCTTCCTGTCTTTATCTTACGTCAGTTTGTCCCCAAGTTTAACAGGATTATCTTTCCCTCAGCAGCGGCACAAAGCGCACAAGGGTTATTGTTTCCCTCAATATTTCCCCATCTTCTTTTTTTGTTATGAGTACCAGACTCTGGGTCTCGTATGATGGACCCACGGGGATTACCATCCGTCCTCCCGGCCTTAACTGGTCCACTAGCGGCTGGGGGATATGAGTTGGTGCGGCGGTAACTATGATAGCGTCAAATGGGGCCTCGTCAGGGAGCCCGTTGTAACCGTCGCCGATGCGGACGTCTATGTTTGTGTAGCCCATCTCTTTAAGTCTCTCTTCGGCCTCAAGCCCCAGCTTCTCATTTATTTCTATTGTGAAGACCTGTTTAACAATCTCGGCCAGGACGGCTGCCTGATAACCCGAACCGGTGCCCACCTCCAGGACGGTGTCATTTTTGTCCAGGTCCAGGAGTTCAGTCATAAAGGCCACTATATAGGGCTGGGATATAGTCTGTCCTGAGCCTATGGGTACGGGTGTGTCTTCGTAGCTGTGCTGTCTCAGGCCTTCCGGTATGAATAAATGTCTGGGTACGGACTGCATGGCTTTTAGCACGCGGGGGTCTTTGACGCCCCTGGCCTTGATTTGCCACTCCACCATCTTGGTCCGCTCACGTTCATATACAGCCTCGTCGTAACTGCTCAGGTCTTCCTTGATTCCGCAGGCCGTTTCTGTTTCCAGGCAGGTGAGCGACAACAAGACTGCTATAAGGATGGAATATAGTGATTTGAATTCGTTTCGCATCAATACGTGTTTCCGTGGAGTAGGAAGATTTTCTTCCTATAAAGCATTGCGAGGTAAATAGGAACCTCTGCAAAAGTCTTGCAGTGGCATGGTGTCATTCCGAGCGAAGCGAAGTCACGCCAAAGGTAGATGTGCCTCTGGCGTAAATCTAATCTGTTATGTAGCGTGGTAGCCCTCGGCCTGAGCTCGGGCCGAAGGCTTGCTGCCACGCTCAATCCGCCTCAGGCGGAGAGCAAGCTCCAACGCTACATCTATGAAAATGCATAGTTAATTCCTCGCGGATTAAGTTCCGGCCAAGGCGTGGCCATGACCTACCCTTCGTTGGGAGAAAACTGCTGGTGTGCCAAGATGTGCCGGACACTTAGAAATATATAGCATAGGTGCTCCATCACTCATGGCAGATACGATGCCCTCAAGGTCTTACTTTCAGAGGATGCTCCTCCATCTCAAGCGCCTCCCCGACGATGGCAGCATCTTTAATGCCCTTTTCGTCAAGTTTTTCCAGGAGCGAGTCTGCCTTTTTCCTGGGGAGGGCTATAAGCAGCCCTCCAGACGTCTGGGCATCAAAGAGTACATCAAGGAGGTTATCCGAGATGTCCCCCTCCACCTTGACTTTGTTTATCAAGTGGCCCTTGTTAAGTACTGATGCGCCCGGCATCAGCCCCATGTCTGCATGTCGTAGGGAACCCGGCAGTAAGGGTATCTTCCGGACCGAAAATGCCAGAGTTACCTTACTCGTCAGGGCCATCTCATAGGCATGGCCCATGAAACCAAACCCGGTGATGTCAGTGCATGCATTCGCACCCACCTCGACCATCGCCTCGGAGGCGGCCTTGTTGAGGGTCTTCATCAGCGCAACCATCCCGGCCACCTCTTCTTCCGTGGCCTCACCGGCCTTTAACGCCGAGATGATAAGTCCGCCTCCCAGGGGTTTTGTCAGTATGAGTGCATCGCCCGGTCTGGCGGACGAATTTCTGACCACCCTCTTGGGATGGATGAGACCGGTGACGGAAAGGCCGTACTTTATCTCCGTGTCCTGCAGGGTGTGGCCTCCCACGATGACGGCACCGGCCTCATGCACCTTATCTGCCCCGCCTTTTAGTATCTGTGCGATGGTGGAATGGTCCACCTCCCTGATGGGGAAGGTAAGGATGTTCATGGCGGTGAGGGGCGTCCCTCCCATGGCGTATACGTCGCTGAGTGCGTTGGCGGCGGCTATCTGCCCATAGTCGTACGGGTCATCCACTATGGGCGTAAAGAAATCAAGGGTCTGCACCAGCGCCAGCCGGTCGTTTATCTGGAATACCCCGGCGTCGTCGAAGGTCTTTGGCCCCACAAGCAGGTTGCCGTCCGAAAAATCAGGTAAATCGGCCAGCACACCCTCCATGCATTCCATGGGTATCTTGCCGGCTCAGCCCCCACAGGTGGCGTAATCCGTCAGGCGTTTCTTCTTTGCCATCGGTTTCTCCTATAGATGTTTTCCGAAATCAACCACCTCAGGTCCAACCAATCCGTCAAAGTCGCTGTACTTCATCCTTATGGTCTCAACGTGGCTGCCCGCCTGGAAGACTATCTCTTCGTCCTCTGTCAGGGCTTTGTCTACGTATACCCCTATGTTGTACAGGTTTCCAAATGGGGGCATCGCTCCGACGTCGCAATCCGGGAACAGGCTCTTGAATTCCCCTTCCGTTGCAAGTCTTGCTCCCGGGTCACGAAGCACCGTACGGACCTTATCCACGTTTACCTTATGGTCGGCGGAAAGTACAGCCATAACGTACTTATTTGTGGTCTTAATTATGACCACTTTGACAATGTCTTTGCCCGGAACGTGCAGGCTTGCTGCCACTTCCTGAGCCGTATACACCTCCTGATGTGTGGACACCTTATACTTCGCCTTGTTCTTGTCCAAATACTCCTTCAGTTTTCGTGCGATAGTCACCTTTGCCCACCTCCTTTCACGAGGCTTGATCTAACCTGATGTCTTTTACGTCAAGTTCTACGACTTCGTCTTTCCAATTGGAAATCTTCGGCGTAAATGCTATGGATATGGGTCCGGCATGTTGTTCTACCCGTGCCAGCATCTCTCCCATACCGAATGCTATGGCCCTGAAGGCGGCGTTTTCCTGACGTACGTAGAAACTCAGGTGCCGTCCCGCCTGGCCTCCGACTCTGGATGGCCGACCGGCCACCCTCAGCCCGCCCGCAGTGAAGATAGGTTCAGGATTGCCCTCCCCGAACGGTACAAGGTGCTCGAGCTCGCGTATCTGCGGGACCGAGACGCCACTCAGCGGCAATTCGCCATCCGTATAAAGCGCGGGCTGAATGTGTTCCCTCTTCAGGCCGGTGGAGGCAAACTTGTTTATCAAACGCCTGAAGTCCTCCACATTCTCCTTCCTTATTTTAAGCCCGGCGGCCTGTGAATGTCCACCAAAAGATATAAGTTTGCTTTGAGATGCCTCCAGCGCCTCTGGCAGATGAAACCCCGGCACTGAACGGGCAGAGCCGTGCCCCTCGTTCCCACGCAGGGCTATCATAATCGTTGGTCTGTAAAACTCATCAACTAACCTGGATGCAACAATCCCGACTACGCCCGGATGCCAGGACTCGCTGTCCAGAACGATTACCCAGGTGGAATCAAGGTCTATTTCCTTTTTGATCTTTTCTCTGGTGGAGTCCAACATCTCTGTCTGAATCTTTTGCCTCTCTCGGTTGTAGCCTTCGAGATGTTGGGCAAGTCTTTTTGCCTTGTCTGCGTCCTGTGCGAGCAGCAGTTCCAGACTGAATGTTGCAGTCCATAGTCTCCCCGCGGCATTCAGTCTTGGCCCCAGTCTAAACCCTATGTCTCTGGGATTAAGGGTGGAACCGGCCAGGTCCGAGACCTCTTTAAGCGCCAGGATTCCCGGGTGGACGGACCTGTTCAGTGATTCCAGGCCGTGCCTGGCCAGGATGCGGTTTTCGCCTATCAGGGGTACTGCGTCTGCAATGGTGCCAAGGGCTGCCAGCCCCATGGCGTCCACCAGAAACGACCTGAACTGCGGCGTAACCTTTCTCTGCATAGAAAGGGTCTCCGCCAGGGCCCAGCACAGCTTAAACGCCAACCCTGCCCCCGAAAGCTCACGGAAGCTGTAGCCGGAGTCGGGCAGCTTTGGATTTATTATGGCCAGGGCCTGGGGGAGGTCATTCCCGGGCTCGTGGTGGTCGGTAATTATGAGGTCTATGCCCTTGGCCCTGAGTATGTCAGCCTCCCTTACGGATGTGATGCCGCAGTCTACGGTAATTATTACATCAACGCCGTCCGATACCAGCCTCTCTATAGCCTCTCGATTAAGTCCGTACCCTTCGTCTATTCTCTGTGGTATGTACCAGGTGGTGTTCGCCTTGAGGATGTCGAAAAACTGCAGAAGGAGTGCGGTACCCGTCACGCCGTCCACGTCGTAGTCGCCGTACACGGCTATCCTCTCGCCGGCCCTCACCGCCTGCACCAGCCGGCTGGTCGCCTTCTTCATCTCAGGATGTTCGAGGGGGTTTGAAAGGTACGTCATCTTCGGTTGAAGAAAGGCGTGGGCGGAGTCGGGGTCATTTATCCCCCGGTTAATTAACAGTCGTGCAAGGAGCGGTGAGATGCGGAGGCTTGAGGCAATATGGGCCTCGAGTTTTTCATTGAGAGGCGGGTATATCCATCTCTTTTTCATGTCACCTTCGTTTCATGGAAGAACAAAAGGTATTTATTTTATAATGTAATACCCACTGGAGTGTCAAGCACCTCTCTAATCTTATTTAAAAGAAGGGTGTCTTCTGCGGCCAGGTCCGGGTTACATGGGTCAAGAACGATTATATGCGACTTACACCCCATAGATTTTAGCCGCACTTTTGTGGATTCAATAAGTTCCTTTGAGACGCCGGGTCGTTTGTTTATGATAAATAAATCAACTTTTTTTAATACCTCAAGTGCCGAGCGCTTTATCTTCTCCAGACCCGGCGAGACGACCATGATTCCCAGGTCTGCATCTCTTAGGGCGAGGAATCTGTTTCCCTCGATCAGTACGCGGGCATCGTCGTCGAAGAGGTTTAAGGCCCTGCTTATGCCTTCATCGGCGCATTCTGAACTGGTCTGAAGCCACACCACTTTTGCGGCACCTGCCTCAATGTACCTGGCGGTATCCTTGCCCGGCTGCGCAAGAATCGCAGGGTCGGTAATTATCTTGAACAACGAATTTTCCTCTGGTGAGCAGCCGTCGCAGGAATCGTCCCTGTGTCTCGGACACGTCCCCTCATGCTGGACGGTAATCTTCAGGGCGCAGATATTCTTTAATTCCTTTATGATAAAGGCGCCCACGGTGGTCTTGCCGGTTTCACTGCTGGTGCCTGTTACTGCGATAATCTTCATTGTTACCTCTTTTAAGCTGCAGAGACATCGGATGGCTTTTCAGTTTGCTGCGGTTTCTTACCCTTTATTAGGTCGTCGTACTCGTGCCTGAAGTACCTGATGGTTGACAGGACCGGGTTGGGTCCCGTCTGCCCCAGACCGCAGAGGGACGTCTCTTTTATCTTGGTGGCTAATTCGGAGAGTAATTCTACGTCTCCCTCCCGTCCCTGGCCGTCGCATATGCGGGTAAGGATTTCCAGCATGCGTCTGGTGCCTATTCTGCAGGGGACGCATTTCCCGCAGGATTCGTCCTGTATGAAGTTCATGAAATATTTGGCCATCCCCACCATGGACGTTTTATCGTCCATGACGATAAGACCTCCGGAGCCCATGATGGCGCCCACCTTTTGGAGGGATTCGTAATCAATGGGCGTATCCAGATATTCCACAGGTATACAGCCGCCTGACGGACCGCCAATCTGCGCGGCCTTACAATTCCTTTTACGGGCGATGCCGCCGCCTATGTCAAAGATTATCTCCCTTATGGTGGTTCCCATGGGGACCTCTACCAGTCCGGTATTCCTTACGTTGCCTGCCAGGGCGAATATCTTTGTGCCTTTACTGCCCGCTGTCCCGATGCCGCTATACCATTTTGCCCCTTTTTCGATTATTGGAGGTATGTTGGCCAGCGTCTCCACGTTGTTTATACACGTGGGCTTTCCCCACAGTCCGGAGATTGCGGGGTAAGGCGGGCGTGTGCGGGGCATACCCCTCTTACCCTCTATAGAGGCGATAAGTGCAGTTTCTTCACCACATACAAAGGCCCCTGCGCCCTTCTTGATCTCTAAATCAAAGTCAAGCCCAGAACCCAATATGTTTTTCCCCAACAGGCCCAGGTCCCTGGTCTGTTGTATGGCTATTCCTACATTAGCGACAGCCAGCGGATACTCGGCGCGTACGTAGAAGAAACCTTCCTGTGCACCCATGGCGTAAGCCGCTATCAGCATACCTTCGATTACGGAGTGAGGGTTGCCTTCCAGTACAGACCTGTCCATGAAGGCACCTGGGTCTCCCTCGTCCCCGTTGCATATCAAGTACTTTTTATCCCCGGGCGCATTTCTAACGAATCTCCATTTAGTTCCAGTGCTGAACCCGGCGCCGCCTCTACCCCTGAGACCTGAACCGGTAATCTCCTCGATTACCTGGTCCGGGGTCATCTTTGTCAGCGCTTTTTCCAAGGAGGCATAGCCATCTACAGTGATGTAGTCGTTGATACTCAGGGGGTCAATGATGCCGTTATGCATCAATACTATGCGGTGCTGTTTCTTATAGAAGGGGATGTCTTGCTGATATACAACCTTTTGGTTCGTATTGGGGTCAGTGTAGAGCAGTTTCTGTATCACACCGCCGCTCAGGGCCGTTTCTTCGAGTATGCTGGTTGCGTCCTGCTCCTTTACCTTCTGGTAAAATATGTTACTGGGCAGGATATTGACCAGGGGACCTCTTTCACAGAGACCTTGACACCCTGTTTTTTTAAGCCTTACCTTTTCCTGGAGCTGACGTTTCTCCACCAGGTTCTCGAAGGCGTTGTAGAGGGCATGGCCGCCGAAGGTATCACAGCCCGTCCCACCGCAGACCACTACCGTGGGCCTTTTATCTGCCTTTTGTTCTTTTTTGAGTCTCTCCCTCAGCGCCTTCAGGGCGTCTATGGAGGTCAGTTTGTCCATGCGCTAAGCCTCTCTGTAATTCTCTAGAATCTCTTCCACCTTTTCGGGGGCCACCTGTCCGTAAAACTTGTCGCCCAGCGCCACCTTATGTCCAAAGGGGGTATCGCAGCACGATGCGCCGGATTTTACGCTGCTTCCGACAACCACTATCGGACCCAGGGCACAGGTGCCCAGGCAGGCCACAGACTGCAGGGTGAATTTCAGGTCTTTGGTGGTATCGCCTTCCTTTATGCCGAGGTTGCGCTCCAGCTCTTCCACGACTTGACCGGCACCCCTCACGTGACAGGCTGTTCCGGTGCACACCCTTATGGTGTACTTGCCCTTGGGTATGAAGGAGAATTGGGCGTAGAATGTGGCTACTCCAAATATCCTGGCTAATGGAATGGACGTCTCTCTGGATATGAATTCAAGCCCCCCCCTCGGTAGATAGCCGTAGGCGTCCTGTGTCTTTTGCAGAATGGCTATGAGGTCTCCTGATGAGAGTTTACGGTTGAAAGAGGCAATTTCCCGTTCGAGTGTTTCCAGGTCTATAGGCGGTTCTTTGGTTAGTATTTCCTTCTTCATGGTTGTCTGCTATCCCCTATAGTAGGTTTTTTCCGACGTATTTTACTGCGTTCCTGAATATCTGCATCCCGTGAGGCTCCGTATCCAAGCCCCCTCTCTGCCAGTGGGGATGCTGCAACGGTTCTACGTACCGTTCTGGATGTGGCATCATCCCGAGTATGCGCCCCGTAGGGTCACATACCCCTGCTATACCGTCCACGGAGCCATTAGGATTGTGAGGGTATCCTGCACTTTCGCCTCTTTCGTTAACGTACTTAAAAAGTATTTGAGATGAACCCCTTAACCTATCCAGCACTTTGTTGTCCCTGATTACGAATTTGCCCTCTGCATGTGCGACCGGCATGTAAAGAAGCTGTCCCTCATCTACATATACCGATTTTCCAGAACAGACCTTGAGGTGTACCCATCGTGCCTCAAACCTGTTTGAGTCGTTAAAAGTAAGGGTTGCCTCCTGTGCGTTGTTGCTGCCGTCCAGTGCCGGCAGGAGACGGCTTTTCACAAGGGCCTGAAAGCCGTTGCAGATGCCTATGATAAGTTTTCCATCCTGGAGGAATTTCCTTATGCTTTCTTCCAGATGGAATCGCAGAAGGTTGGCCAGAATCTTTCCCGCTGCTATATCGTCGCCGTAGGTAAATCCGCCGGGCAGAACAAGAATATGGTAGCTGTGAAGCAGGTCCTTTTTCTCCAGGACCCTGTTTATATGGATGCGATGAGTCTCTGCCCCAGCCTGTTTAAAGGCATATTCGGTTTCCAGATCACAGTTTGTTCCGGCCGTGCGGAGTACCAGGGCCTTTACTTTTGGCATACAACGTAAAACCTTTGCTGACGGCCCTTTTAGGGCACTGCTTAAAAACGAAGTATAGCATGTTAAATAATTCTTGTAAACGGATTTCTGATTCGGATTGCAGATCGCACGACCAGCAGATGCAGTGGATGGAGAAAGGTCTTGCAGGAAAGAAGTAAGTGTAGGCCCTTGGGAAGTCGCTCCCCTACCCAAGGGCCAAACTAGTCAACGACGACCGGACCTGCCGTAGGACCTGTCTTTTTTAGAACAGTCCTACTATCTTGCCCGTGTTTACGTCTATATCCACGGCCTCACCGGCCGGTTTTGACGGAAGCCCCGGCATTGTCCTCATGTCGCCGAGCAGTGCGTAGAGGAATCCTGCGCCTACGGATGCCTTTATGTCACGGATTGGCACGGTAAAGTGTCTGGGTCTCCCCAGCAGTGTGGGGTCGTGCGACAGCGACAAGTGGGTCTTTGCCATACAGATAGGCAGATGGGTGTACTTCGGTCCCCACTCGTTGAACTGCTTTATCTTTTTCCTGGCCACAGGCAGGATGTCTATGCCGTCGGCGCCGTACACCTTGGTTGCAATGGTCTCCATTTTCTCTTCTATGCTTGCCTCAAGGGGGTAGAGGAAACCAAATTTTGACGGCTTTTGTGCCGCAGCGACTACGGCTTCTGCAAGTTCCTCTGCGCCGGCGCCGCCCCTTGCCCAGTGATTGGATTCGATGGCGTCCTCGGCCCCGTATTCTCTTGCCAAGGTCTTTATGGCCTCTATCTCTGCCCGCGTGTCCGTGTGGAAGGTGTTTATCGCCACTACCGACGGTATCCCGAAGAGCTTCATGTTTTCAATCATTTGTATAAGATTCTCGCAGCCCTTTTCTACCGCAGGTATGTTTTCCCGCACGAGTTCGTCGGGCAGAGGCTTCCCAGCCACTATCTTGCCCACTCCGCCGTGCATCTTGAGGGCGCGGACGGTGGCCACTATGACGGCGGCGTTTGGCGTCAGGCCGGAATAGCGGCACTTTATGTTCATAAACTTCTCCGCGCCGAGGTCGGCGCCGAATCCGCTCTCAGTTATCACAAAGTCGGCGCACTTGAGCGCCACCTGGTCGGCCACGATGGAGCTGTTGCCGTGTGCGATATTGCCGAACGGGCCGCTGTGTACGAACGCCGGCGTGTTCTCCAGTGTCTGGAGCAGGTTGGGCTTTAATGCGTCCTTCATCAAAACGGTCATTGCACCCGCGCACTTCAGGTCTTCTGCTGAGACGGGTTTACCGTCGCGGGTACTGCCTATGATTATCCTGCCCAGCCTCTCCCTCATGTCTTTCAGGCTGGTTGCCAGGGCCAGTATGGCCATTACTTCGGAGGCGACGCATATGTCAAAACCCGTTTCCCTTGGCACCCCTTGGTCCTTGCCGCCGAGGCCGATTATTATGTTTCTCAGGGCGCGGTCGCTTATGTCCACCACCCTGGGCCACGTTATGCTGAACGGGTCTATGTTCATCTTATTGCCGTGCATAAGGTGGTTGTCTATAAATGCGCTGAGCAGGTTGTGTGTGACGGACACGGCGTGGTTATCGCCGGTCAGGTGGAGGTTAAAGTCTTCCATAGGCACTATCTGAGAATAACCGCCCCCTGCGGCTCCGCCCTTTATGCCAAAGACCGGCCCCAGCGAGGGCTGTCTTATGGTTATTACGGTCTTTTTGCCTATCCTGTTCATGCCCATGCCAAGGCCGATAGTGGTAGTGGTCTTACCTTCTCCCAGCGGTGTGGGGGTTATGGCCGTTACGTCTATGTATTTCCCGTTAGGTTTGTTTTTCAGCCTCTCCAGGATGCTGAGGTCAATCTTGGCCTTGTACTTGCCGTAGTTCTCCACCTCGTCTGGCTGTATACCCAGGGATGCGGCTATATCGTTTATAGGCTTAAGCTTAGCAGCCTGTGCTATCTCGATGTCGCTCGGTACCTTCTTGTTTTTTGTTATCACGGTTGCCATTTTTTATCTCCACAGTTTGAATCGCTTACGTTGCCAGAAAAATGCCTCCCATTTGGCCGTCCGGAATATGCTTCCATCAAGGGAAGTTCCTTACGCCACTCGTTGTCACAATTTCATACAAAATCAATGTGGTCTTTACTGCCTTAGCGGCGACTGCCATGCCTCCTTGAGCCTGTGTATGTCTGTATGGACTATTGGTCTTCCTCGCTTGCCTCTGAAGATGAAGACCGTGTCTCTTCTAACCTTACCCAAGAGACCATAGGGTATACCCTTCATTATGTGCTTAAATGC
>MHZB01000098.1:0-12287 GCA_001828605.1 Planctomycetes bacterium RIFCSPLOWO2_12_FULL_50_35
CTCTTAGCACCTACGGGCCTTATTTATGAAGATGATAGAGGCCATCATTCAACCTGCCAGGCTGGAGGCCGTAAAGGACGCTCTCTGTGAAGTCGGAGTAGTAAGACTCACCGTAAGCGACGTAGAGGGTTTGGGTGGCAAGGAAAAGCGTACCGAGACCTTTCGGGGACAGGAATACACCGTTGACACCGTACGGAGGGTCAAGCTGGAGATAGCCGTCAACGAGTCCTTTGTAGAGCCTACGGTAGAGAGCATTGTCCGCGCGGGCAGACTGGGAGAAGAAGACGGCGACGGCAAGGTCTTTGTCCTCCCGCTGGAGGATGCGGTACGCATAAGGACCGGTGAAAGGGGGCCTGAGGCCATCTAAAAATGACTCCAAAAGAAGCAATAGAACTGTGTAAGAAAAAGGGGGCCCAGGTCGTAGACCTCAGGTTCTCCGACCTTATGGGCAAGTGGCACCATTTTTCAATACCCGTCCGAGAACTCACAGAAACGGTGTTTGAGGAGGGTTTTGGCTTCGACGGCTCCAGTCTGCGCGCCTGGCAGCCCATTCACATGAGCGACCTCCTGGCCATACCCGACGCCCGCACGGCGGTAATGGACCCTTTCCTGGATGCCCCCACGATGATACTTATATGCGATATACTGGAGCCCATCACCAGAGAGAATTACAGCAGGGACCCCCGCTTCATCGCACGGAAGGCGGAGACGTATCTCAAATCCACAGGTATAGCGGATACGGCCTATTTCGGCCCCGAGGCAGAATTCTTTATTTTCGACAGCCTCCGTTTTAACCACCAGCCCAACCACTCGTTTTATTTCATAGAGTCCTCCGAGGGAAACTGGACGACGGGGGAAGACGAGCGCCCGAACCTCGGCTATAAGATCGCCCTTAAGGAGGGATACCAGCCCGTCCCTCCCGCTGACACCCTGCAGAACGTCCGCTCAGAGATGATGCTCCACATGGAAGGGTGCGGCATCGAGGTGGAGCGGCAGCACCACGAGGTGGCCACGGGTGGCCAGGGCGAGATTAACTTTAGATTTGGCACGCTCGTGAAGACGGCCGACACCATGCAGCTCTATAAATACATCATTAAAAACACTGCAAGGAAGCACGGCAAGATGGCGACCTTTATGCCCAAGCCCATCATGGGTGACAACGGTTCGGGCATGCACACGCACTTTTCCCTCTGGAAGGGCGGGGAACCCCTCTTTGCGGGAGACGGCTACGCAGGCCTGAGCAATACGGCCATGTACGCCATCGGGGGAATCCTCCACCATGCTCGCGCCATTTTGGCCTTCACCAACCCCACTACAAACTCTTACAAGAGACTGGCCCCCGGGCATGAGGCGCCGATAAACCTGGCTTACTCCTCCAGAAACAGGAGCGCGGCGATAAGGATACCTATGTACAGCCACAACCCCAAGGCGATCAGGCTTGAGTTCAGGACTCCCGATCCCTCATGCAACGCCTACATCGCCTTTGCGGCCATTATTATGGCGGCACTTGACGGCATTCAGAACAAGATAGACCCCGGTAAACCCCTGGACAAGGACATATATGACCTGCCTCCGGAGGAACTGGCAAAGGTACCAGCGACGCCGGCGTCGCTGGGAGAGGCCCTTGATGTCCTGGAAGAAGACCACGAGTTTCTGTTAAAGGGCGACG
The DNA here is from genome assembly GCA_001828605.1 of Planctomycetes bacterium RIFCSPLOWO2_12_FULL_50_35. Classification (GTDB taxonomy): domain Bacteria; phylum Planctomycetota; class Brocadiia; order Brocadiales; family Bathyanammoxibiaceae; genus 2-02-FULL-50-16-A. The sequence continues at coordinate 1,670 of MHZB01000098.1, forward strand.
TCTTTACCCAGGACGTCATAGAGGCCTGGATCTCTTACAAGAGGACGCACGAGGTTGAGCCCGTGCAACTCCGTCCGCACCCCTACGAGTTTTCTTTATATCATGACGTTTGAGCCACGGCAAACCTTGCACAGTGACATTTAAAGAAACGACCGTTTTAGACCCCTCGGTACCTTCTTTCTCCCCGCAAGGGAGACGTTCCGAAAGAACACAGGTACTAAAAGGGCTCAAAGATTTCGTCCGGCGGGAAAGAGCGCTTACCTATAAACTCCACCGCGAAGGCGCCTCGGGCAGAACCGTGGCCAAGAGACTGGCCCGGCTGATAGACGCCGTGATTGTCTTCGCGCACCAATACGCACGAGAGGTTGCCTGTGATGAAGAGACACCCGTGGTCTGGATAGCCACCGGCAGCTACGGCAGGGGGGAACTGAATCCCTTTTCTGACATAGACCTCACCTTACTGCATTCTGGCGACACCCCCGCGGCGTACGTGGAACACCTTATGAGCGCCGTTCTCCAGCTGCTGTGGGACGCCGGATTAGGTGTGTCTCACGCCTGCAGGAATTCAGAAGGCTGTCGCCAGGCAATGGAGAAGGACTACATTACCGCCTCCACCCTTCTGGAAAGCAGGTACGTCACAGGGGACGAGTCCCTCTGTAAGCAGTTTGAAAACGAGGTGCTTCTAAAGTTCTTCTCCAACAACCTGTTTTCCTTTATCACCGACAGAATAGAAGAGGCCCGCAACAGACACCGCTCGAGGGGCATGTCTCCCTATCTGATAGAACCCAATATCAAAGAAAACCCCGGCGGCCTGCGGGATGCACAGTTAACCTCCTGGATACTGCAACTGTCTCAACTGCTCCCCTCCCAGTTCGGCAATCTTCTGCCGCTGCTCAAGGAAGAAGAAGTCCTGTCCCTACAAAAGGCCCGTGACTTGCTCTTACGCATCAGGACCCAGCTCCACCTCATCTCTGAGAGGAAAAACGACGTGCTGGAGCGCGCACTTCAGGAAGAGGTGGCGCGGTCACTGGGATACAAAGAAAATAACGGTCTGCCCGCCGCAACGGAACTAATGCGGGACTATTTTACGGCAGTCGGAAAGATACGTTTCCATCTAAATACCACCTTGTCCCGCCTTGAAGGCGCCGGGAGGCTGTCTGCGGACTACAGAGGCGTTTCCAGGAGACCCATGGGTCCTGACACGGTAGCCATAGGGAAAAACCTCTACTTCAGCAGCGAGAACGCCCTCGACAGCCCCTGGAAGGCGAAGAAGATGATGGAATTCTTCCTTACGGCCCAAAGACATCATTTGGAGCCCAGCCAGCAGGCGCTGAAGCTGCTCTACGAGCATCTGGAGTTGGTTGACCAGGGATTCCGCAGCGACCCTGAAATAGCAAAACTGTTTATGGGCATCCTGGAGGGCACTGGAGACGTCTCTAAAATACTATCGCACATGCGCGACTGCGGACTGCTGGGCAGGTATATCCCTGAGTTCGACGACCTGGTGGGTTTCGTACACTACGAGTCTCTTCACAGGCACACGGTTGACGAACACTCTCTGTTGGCAATAGATGCCGTAGACAAGCTGTCGCAAGGAGACCGTCCTGAGGAGGCCCAGAAAAGAAAGCTACTGGACGAGACGGGCAAACAGGCCCTTTTGAGACTGGCCCTGCTGCTTCATGACATAGGTAAACCCAGGGGTCCGCACCATTCACTCCTGGGAGCCGCCGTTATCCCTACCATTGCCAGGAGGCTGTACCTCGCAGAAGAAGACGCAAGGTTACTTGAATTCCTGGTGGAGAACCACCTGGAGATGGCATATCTCTTTGAACGCCGTGACCATGGTGAGGAGTCCGCACTGGCGGCCTTTGCCGAGAAAGTTGGGAACCTTACCAACCTAAAGCTTCTGTATATACTCACATCCGCCGACAACAAGGCCAGTGGGTCTTGGTTTGCCTGGCACGACTCCCTTCTGTGGGAATTGTACCAGAAGGCGGCAATAGTCCTCTCCGGAGATGGCACCACAGGGGCGACAAAAAGTCCAAAGACGTTCAAGGAGGAATTCCTGGAGCTGGCACGCGAAAGGGGTATGGCGGAAGAGGCGGTCAGGCACTGTGAGGCCGTCCCGCCAAGATATGCCATAGAAGTCAGGCCAGCAGAGGCAATGATCCATCTGAAGCTGATTCAGGAGCTTAAAAAAGGCAAAACCCCTATAGCTCTTTATTTTTCCCCGATGGCCACCTTTCTAGAAGTGTGGCTCTCTACGGAGGACCGGCCAGCGAGCTTCTCCCAGATCTCGGGGATCTTCGCCGCCGGCGGGTTGAGCATCATAAGCGCCCAGGCGTATACCCGCAAGGACGGCATAATCCTAGACCGCTTCCGCGTAGTACCCGTCGAGGGACAACCACTCACCGATAAACTCAGCCAGGAGGTACAGAGAAACTTCCTGGACATCTTTGGAGGCAAACGGTCTTTGATAGAGATGCTTCGTTCGCGCCAGAGACGCATTGTTCCTGGGAAACGCCCCTCCGTCAGTAAAGGCCCTACAAGGGTATACACCGACAACGAGTCCAGCCCGGAGTACACCATCATAGAGGTAGTAAGCCCGGACAGGGTGGGGCTGCTTTACACGATCAGCCTTTGCCTGGCGAACTGCGGATTGGACATACATTTCGCCAAGGTCGCCACCAAGTTGGACAGGGCCATTGACGTCTTCTACGTTACGGATAAGGTGCGCCGAACCAAGCTACTGGAGGAAGAGAGGATAGTACAAATAAAACAGGCCCTTATAGAGGCATGTACGGATGTAACCCTTTATGAAGACAAACGGCATATATCTTGACAACGCCATAACTACGCGCATCGACCCCTTGGCCCTGGAGGAGATGTCCCGCTTCGAAAGAGAAAACTGGGGCGTTTCTACCCAGGCCCATTCCATAGGCCGTGAGGCCCGAAAGGCCCTTAACCGCTCGCGGGAGCGTCTCGCCCGCTGCCTAGACGTAGAAGAAAAGGAAATTGTCTTCACCAGCGGGGCCACAGAGGCAAATAACCTCGCCTTGCTCGGTGTCGCCAGGGCCCTCAGGCAACGCGGCAACCACATTATAACGTCCCGCGTAGAACATTCGTCTGTCCTGCTTGCGTGTAGGGCCCTTGAAAAGCAAGGGTTCGCAGTCACCTATCTCCCCGTCAACGGAGAGGGTCTAATAGACCCCGACGACGTGGTCCGGTCCATAAGAGACGAGACCATACTTATATCGGTAATCTTTGCCGAGGGCGAAACGGGCGCAGTACAGCCCATCCGGGATATTGCCGATATTGCGACCTCCCGAGAGATAACGTTTCACACCGACGCTGCGCAGGCTGTCGGGAAGATACCTGTAACCCCGACAAACCTGGGGGTGAACCTGCTCAGCCTTTCGGCCCACAAGTTTCACGGTCCTAAAGGCATCGGTGCCCTCTATGTTCGTGCGGGCATCCGTGTGACGCCTTTGCTCTACGGCAGTTCCGAACAGGTTGTCTCGCAACTGCGACCAGGAGCAATAAATATCGCTAACAGCATTGGTATGGCCAAGGCCCTTGAATTAGCGACCCATGACCTACTGGGTGATATGTCTCGTGTTACGTCTTTACGCAATCGTCTTTTCCAGGGTATTCTGTCTTTTGCGGGAAAAGAACACGTTCGGTTAAATGGCCCGACAGATAACAGGCTCCGGCTTCCGGGCAGTCTGTGTCTGCGGTTTGAGGGTCTGGAGGCAGAGGCTCTTCTCTTAAATCTCGACATGGCGGGAATCTACATCGGCGCGGGTAATCCTTGTGCCTCCGGGGCCTTGGAGCCGTCCTCTGCTCTTCTTGCTATGGGACTCTCTCCATCGGAGGCCCTTTGCTCCGTCAGGTTCACGTTTACCAGGAATAGCGCGCTTGAGGAGGTTGACCTTACTACTGAAAGGCTCGGGGTTGTCGTCAACCAGCTCCGTTCTATCTCCGTTTAAAAGTCTATCGTGTGTTGATATGGTTAAAGAGATACAAAATCTGTGGCCAAAAATTCTTGAGGAGCTGAAAGTCAAGGTGACCCCTCAGCAGTTTCAGACCTGGTTCGCACATATAAAACCGATCACCCTCGAGGGAGATAACGGCATAGAGCTTCGCGTGCCCAACGAATACCATAGGGAATGGCTTTCAAGGAGCTATAAGGACATTATTGAAGACGCCTTTTCCTCTGTGTCCGGAGACGTGGGGGACATAAGGTTTACTGTAGAAGACGGTGCGCAGGGCGTGCCCAGCGTGGAATCATACAGCTATCTGAACAAGGTTTACTTGTTTGATAACTTCATCGTTGGGCCTTCTAATCGTCTTGCTCACGCTGCGGCGGTTGCCGTTTCTGAATCCCCCGGCGGTACTTACAATCCCCTCTTTCTGCAAGGGGGTGTGGGTCTCGGCAAGACACATCTCCTGCATGCGATATGTCTTTCTCTCCTTGCGAAGAACCCTAGCTTAAGGATCCTCTATCTCCCCTGCGAAAGCTTCGTAAACCATTTTATTGCCACCATCAAGTCCGAACGCTGGGAGGGCTTTCGTAACACTTATCGTGACCTAGACATGCTGGTGATCGACGATATCCATTTTATCTCTCGCTCCCAGCGCTCCCGGGAGGAGTTTTTCCACACCTTCAACGCCTTGTATAATTTACAGAAGCAGATCGTCCTTTCAAGCGATTGCTCGCCAGAGGACATACCTTCGCTCGAAGAAAGGCTGATCTCACGCTTCAAATGGGGCCTTTTAGCCAGGATAGACCCGCCCTCCTTCGAGACGCGAATTGCCATTATAGAAAAGAAGGCTGCCCTCTTAAATCTTTATGTCCCCCCTTCTGCCGCTAGAATAATTGCGGAGGGCGTGACCGATAACGTCCGTGAGTTGGAAGGGGCTATTATTAGGTTTTCCCGCTATGCCTCCGTTTCCCCGGCCACACCAGTAGAAGAAACGGCCCGGCAGGTGACCAAAGAGTTAGTAAAACAAAACGTGCCTAACGTAAGCATAGAGGAAATACTTCGGGCCGTCTCAACCTCTTTTGGTATTCCTCTATCGCAACTGCAGTCGAGAGACCGCTCCCGTTCTGTTGCCTTGGCAAGACAGACAGCGATGTACTTCGCCCGCAAGTTTACGCGGCTTTCCTTGCAGGAAATTGGGGGCTATATTGGGGGACGCGACCATAGTACCGTAATACACGCTGAAGAGAAGGTAAAGGAAACAAAATCAAGGGATAAAGGCTTTCTCCAGTTAATGGATGAAATAGAAAAGAATTTACAACAGGGATGTACACAACCTGTGGATAAGTAGTCATCTTATGTGGTCCCTCTGGTGTCTTTTTGTTCCTTTCCAGAGTTGTTTTCGGGGAAGAAAACCTTGTTTTTACACCCCGGGGGTACTTTGTCTACAACTTATCAACACCCGCGCTTGGGTGTAAGCCTCTGTGCTTGTGTGGGTTGTAGGTGCACAGCCAAACTTGTTAACATTTTGACAAAATAGACTAAGAAGACTCTAAGAAAACATAATATAATAACCTATAAGAGAGAACACGAGAAATGAAAGTCCTATGCTCCAATAGTAAACTTCATGAGGGATTACAGTTGGTGGGTAATGTGGTAACCACGTCTACTACAAAACCTATTCTTCAAGCGATAAAGTTAGAAACGGTAAACGACATGCTGGAGATTTCTGGTACGGATCTAGAGGTAGGAATGAAGTGCTTGGTGGAGACGGAGAAGGTTATGAAGTCAGGCAGTGTTGTCCTTCCAGGAGGTAGAGTAATGGGACTTTTTCGGGAATGGACAGAGGGAAAGGTACAATTGGAGGTTCAAGACAACTCCTGTCGTATCTCTGGAGAAGGATGTGATTTTAAGCTTTTGGGGTACGCCCCAGATGAATTTCCAACGATTCCTAGTTTTACAGAAAAGGGGCATTTTGAAATAGACTCGGGAAAGATAGGGGAGATGGTCAGAAAAACGGTCTTTGCATGCGCAAGTGAGAGGCTTAGACATACGATGACAGGTGTGTTGATGGAAGTAAAAGGGGATGTAATAAAGATGGTAGCTACGGATGGGAGAAGGATGGCTTATATCAAAGAAAAGGTCGTTAACAAGGACAAAATCTCGCGCAACAGCATCATCCCGGCGAAAGGGGTACAACAGCTACCCAAAATAGCGGCCCACTCCTCCGAACCAATGAAGATTAGGTTAGAAGATACACACATGGTTGTAAAGACAGAAAAAATTACGTTGTATAGTCAGCTCATCGAGGGGCAATACCCTAATTATGAGGAGGCCATTCCAAAGGAGGATGGGGAGAAGCTAGAAGTAGACACGGAGATTCTCAGCGGGGCTGTCCGGCGTGCCGCATTTCTCACAACGGAGGAGAGGCATGTAATAAGGTTCAAGTTGCGAAAAGGCAAGGTAATAGTCTCTGCAGAGACACCAGACATTGGGAACGCGGAGATTGAGATTAGCGTTGACTACAGCGGCGTCGAGATGGAAGTGGGTCTCAACCCAGACTTTTTGTTAGATGGACTGAAGGCTGTAGGAAAAGGCCCCGTCAGATTTATGTTTAAAGACCCAAACACCGCCGCAACGATGCGAGCGGGCAAAGAATACCTTTACGTTTTGATGCCGATAAGGTTGGCTGAGGCGTAAGATGGCCGGGAAGATGAAATCCATGTCGGAGATCCTGGGGGAGCTGGTCCCAAAGTTAAGACCCAAGGGGAGCAAAACACAACAAAGGCTCTGGGAGGCCTGGAAAGACGCCATAGGAAGGGAGAAGGCTGGCTATACCAAGATAAGCGCCTTCAGAAAAGGAACTCTTCATGTAGAGGTCGAGTCGCCGGCGATGCTCCAGGAAATCACAGGGATGAACAAGACGAGGATTAAGGAGGCCATGACCGGGAAGCTCAAAGGAGTATTTTTGGCGGATATAAGGTTAAAGCTGGCAAAGGATTAAGAGAGCATGACACAGGCGGAAAGAGTGGCACAAGCTGAAAAATACGACGCAACGGCAATAAAAGTACTGGGAGGCATAGAGGCCGTCCGGAAGAGGCCCGCCATGTACATAGGAGACGTTAGTACAAGAGGCCTGCATCACTTGGTCGAGGAAGTGGTCATGAACAGCGTAGATGAGGCGGTTGTAGGCTTTTGTGGCAAGATAGGGGTAAAGATTGGCGCAGACGGCAGTGTTTCCGTAACAGACGATGGCAGGGGAATCCCCGTAGATAATCACGTGGAGACCGGCAAGCCGGCCGTAGAGGTCGTCATGACTACGCTCCACGCGGGGGGTAAATTTGGGCACGATACCTACAAGGTCTCCGGGGGCCTTCACGGGGTTGGTGTTTCCGTCGTTAATGCGCTGAGCGAATGGCTGGAGGTAGAGGTCCGGCGGGATGGGCGTGCGCACTTCCAACGATATGAAAGGGGCAATTCTACCACACCCGTCGAAGACAGGGGCACGACCAAGAGACGGGGGACAAAGGTCGTGTTTAAACCAGACCCCAAAATCTTCGAGGACCTCGACTTTAAATACGATATCATCGCGAAAAGGCTGAGAGAACTCGCATTTCTTAACAAAGGGCTTGAGATAACCGTGCTGGACGAGCGAACGGGCAGAAGTGAGTCATTCCAGTACCAAGGAGGCATAAAGGCGTTCATCGCAGAACTCAACGCAGGCAAAGACGTGGTTCACAGCGATATAATACACATAGAAAAAAAAGAGGGGGATGTGATTGTGGAGGTGGCATTTCAATACAACGACACCTACACGGAAAACATCTTCTCCTTTGTAAATAACATATATACCGCTGAGGGGGGGACGCACCTCAGCGGCTTTAGAGGGGCATTGACCAGGACGTTTAACAACTACGCAAAGAACCAGGGACTGTTGAAAGAAGGAAAGCCCCCAGCAGGAGAGGACTATCAGGAGGGGCTTACTGCCATAGTCAGTCTCATGGTCCCCGACCCACAGTTCGAGGGACAAACGAAGACAAAGCTGGGGAACAGGGACATACAAGGCGTCGTGGAGGGCATATTAAACGACTGCTTGGGAAGGTACTGTGAAGAAACCCCCAATAGTGCACGCGCTATCATAAGCAAGGCCGTCGAGGCCACCCGGGCCAGAGAGGCCGCAAGGAAGGCCAGAGACCTTTCCAGACGAAAGGGTGCCCTGAGCAGTGCAAATCTGCCCAGCAAGCTGGCGGATTGCTCCACAAGGGAGGTGGACATCAGCGAACTCTTCCTGGTAGAGGGGATATCTGCAGGAGGTACGGCCAAGCAGGGCAGGGACAGGATGTTCCAGGCCATACTGCCGCTTAAGGGCGTCATACTCAACGTAGAGAAAGCCAGGGTAGACAAGATGCTCTCGAACGAAGAGATTTGCACCCTCATAAGCGCATTAGGGACGGGGATCGGTATCGACGACTTCAATGCCGAAAAACTGCGCTACGGAAAGGTAATAATAATGACGGATGCGGACGTGGATGGGGCGCATATACGTACCCTGCTTTTGACGTTCTTCTTTAGACAGATGAAAGACCTTATTGAGAGAGGGAACGTTTACATTGCTCAGCCGCCGCTGTACAAGGTGACACGCAGGAAGAAACAAGAGTACCTGTACGACGACAAACAGCTTGGGGGTGCCCTATTGGCGCTTGGTATGGATGGTACCAAGATTATTAAGGGGGGTCGCGAAGAAATAAGCGAGCAGGGATTCAAACAGCTCCTTGGCCTCCTGGTAAAAATGGAGGAACAGGCGTACCTTTTGGAGAAAAAGGGTTTCACCCTGGAGGAGTTCCTTAAGAAGAGGAACCCGAAAGATGCATCGCTTCCGCAGCGCATGGTCAGATTAAACGGCGAGAAGCGATATTTCTACAGCGATGAGGAGTACAATGCCTTTAACGAAGAGCTCCAGAGGCAGAGAAAAGACGTGGAGATAATAGAGAAGGAGGTCGTTCAGGGGGGGGAAGAAACGAATGTCCCCGAGTTGATCGTATTCCACGAGAGCATGGAACTGGAGAAACTTCTTGCAAGCCTCAAGGCCAGCGGGTTTTCATTGGAGGACTATCTGGGCGTGCCGGAGGGAAGGGTGCCTGGGTTTAAACTACTGTCCGATGGTACAGAGGTGCCAGCCGGCGCGCTGAGCGAGGTACCATATAAGTTAAGGGGAATTGGCAGGAAGGGGCTCGACGTACAGAGGTACAAGGGTTTGGGAGAGATGAACGCAGGAGAACTGGCCGAGACTACAATGAGTCCCAAGACAAGAACGCTCCTCAGGGTTACGATTGAAGATGCGTACAAGGCGGACCAGATATTCACGGTGCTTGTGGGCAAGGACGTGCAGAGAAGGCGTGAGTATATAGAACGACATGCCCTGGAGGTGAGACGGCTAGACGTATGATAGAGGCGCATGAAAACATAAAGGAGTTGTTTATTGAGGAGGAGATGAAATCCTCCTACCTGACGTTCGCCATGAGCGTCATAGTAAGCCGGGCGCTGCCGGACGTGAGGGACGGGTTGAAACCCTCGCAGAGGAGGATCCTGGTGGCAATGAACGACCTCGCCCTCAGCCCGAGGGCGAAGTTCAGGAAGTGCGCCAAGATAGCAGGCGATACTACCGGGAATTACCACCCCCATGGGGAGCAGGTGGTTTATCCTACGCTCGTGCGAATGGCACAAGACTTTAACCTCAGATATACCCTTATCGAGGGACAGGGCAATTTCGGTTCCATTGACGGTGACCCGCCTGCCGCCATGAGGTACACGGAGGCACGCCTCACCGAGGCCAGTATGGCCATCCTCGAGGACCTGGAAAAGGATACGGTAGACTTTGTCCCTAATTACGACGGCACGCGGCAGGAACCAACGGTGCTTCCATCCGCATTCCCCAACCTCCTGTGCAACGGATCCTCCGGGATTGCTGTCGGTATGGCGACCAGTGTCCCGCCCAACAACGTAGGGGAGATATGTGACGGCATCCTTAAGGTGCTGGGTAACCCGCGGGTGAGTATTGATGAGCTTCTTACCATTGTCAAGGGGCCGGACTTCCCCACGGGCGGCATCATTTGCGGCTCGAGGGGGATCGTCCAAGGCTATAAGACGGGAAGGGGGTCGGTTACCGTCAGGGCCAGGACCCATATAGAGGAAATGAAGGGGAGCAGAAAACAGATTGTCGTCACAGAGATACCGTATCAGCTCAACAGGGATAAGGTCATAGAGAGGATAGCCGAGCTTGTAAAACTGGACAAGATTACGGGTATCTCCGACATCCGTAACGAGAGCGACAGGGAAGGGAGTCGCCTGGTGATGGAGCTTAAACGGGGCGAGGACGAAAACGTTGTGCTGAACCAGCTCTATAACCTCACCCAGCTGCAGGACAACTTCAGCATAATAATGATCGCATTGGTAGACGGTAGACCTCAGACGCTGAATTTAAAGGAACTTCTACTGGCCTACAGGGACTACCGCATGGAGGTAGTCCGCCGCAGGACCAGCTTCCTCCTGAAGAAGGCGGAAGAAAGGGCCCACATCGTAGAGGGTCTCAGGATTGGGCTTAAGAATATTGACGATGTAGTCGCAGTGATCAAGGC
>MHZB01000098.1:12300-23471 GCA_001828605.1 Planctomycetes bacterium RIFCSPLOWO2_12_FULL_50_35
AAGAATATTGACGATGTAGTCGCAGTGATCAAGGCCTCGGCAGATGCGGCCGCGGCAAAGATGGCTCTTGTGGAGAGATTTGGACTCTCGGAGATGCAGGCAGGCGCCATATTAGACATGCGGCTCCAGAGATTGACTTCCTTGGAGCATACCAGGCTGGAAGAGGAGTACGACCAGTTATGCAAAGACATAAGCCGCTACAGGGACATCCTCGCAAAAGAGGAATTGGTGTTGAACATAATCCGCGAGGAGATTCAGACGATTAGAGAAAAATTCGGAGACGCACGTCGCACCGACATAATGGGCGAGGTGGAGGATTTTACAAGAGAAGAGCTTATCACAGAAGAGGATATGGCCGTGCTTTTGACCCACCGGGGCTATATCAAGAGGATGCCCCTTACGGCATACAGGAGGCAGGGCAGGGGCGGAAAGGGTGTAATGGGGGGAGATTTAGAGGAAGGAGACTTTGTCGAACACCTCTTTATCGCCTCGACTCACGACTATCTCCTGTTCTTCACGGACCAGGGCAGGGTCTACTGGCAGAAGGTATATGATATACCCCAACAGGGCCGCCTTGCGCGGGGCAGGGCGATTATAAATCTCCTGGGCATCAAGGCGGGAGAGTCCATAACCTCCATGTTCCCTGTGCGAGAGTTTGACGCGCGCCACCTGGTCATGGTGACTGAGAAGGGGACGATAAAAAAGACGCCGCTGACCGAGTTCCGTAATCCGAAGCGGGGAGGAATTATTGCCGTGAAATTGAGAGAGGGCGACAAACTGGTGGGTGTGCGCCTGACTACCGGCAATGAAGAGCTGATTATCGGGTCGGAGAACGGTAAGGCGATGAGATTCCACGAGAAAGAGGTAAGGCCCATGGGCAGAACCGCTGCCGGCGTCAGGGGGATCAGACTTAAGGAAGGGGACAGGGTGAAGGGCCTGGTAGTTGTTGAGGAGGGCGCTACGCTGCTGACCGTATGTGAAAATGGTTACGGTAAGCGTACGGCATTTGATGAATATCCTACGCACGGAAGGGGCGGACAGGGCGTCATGAATATAAAGACCACGGAGCGTAATGGAAAGGTAGTGGCCCTGGTAGGCGTACGTGACAAAGACGAACTTATGCTTCTGACAGCCGGCGGCAAGGTCGTGCGCACGGATGCCGATTCCCTATCTACAATAGGCCGGGGGACTCAGGGGGTAAGAGTTGTATCCCTGGACGAGGGTGACCGCGTGGCCTCAATGGCGTGCATTGCAGAAGAGAAGCTCCCCGAGACATCCCCCGAAGGGCAAGACCCTGCAGAGAGTCCCGATGAAGAACTAGAAACGACCCCCACCGCAGAATCCAGAGAGATTACAGAATAAAGTCTGTAATAACCACAACTGCTTGTCCTCCCCTTTCCCACCAAAATGGCCGAAAGCCTTTTTCTAGATTGTTGATAAAGAATAATGCCGGATTCACTTAAAAAACTAGTAAACGGTCTTCTCAGTAGAAGTATAGAGAAGCAAACCCAAGAGCCTGAGAATCACGCGGTTGATCGAGTTTCAAAAGAACTGCGTTTTCTCGAACGGCAATGGGAATACGCGCTTGAAATTGAGAGAGTCTTAAAAGAACTTCACATTACGGTAAATTTAGTTGCCGATTTGAAAAGTAGAACAGAGAAAGAAGTTTGTGGAACAAGTCGTGAAGACCTACTTATATATTATGAAGGTTCTTTTTTTAATCTAGTTCATCAAATGAAAGACAAAATACTTCAATTAGTAAATACCGTGACGGAAGATACTGTACCAGAAAAGCCGACCGAACAAGACGATGTCAAGTTAAAAGACCTTCTGGAGAAAAAGGAAAAGAAGATATCAGGTTTAGGTATTAGAACGGAATTGGAGCTTTGGGATCAGCAGAATCATAAGAGTTGCGTCGCTGTAGTCCTAAGAAAAAGAACCACTCATCACCATAGAGTCAGTCAGAGTCCTTATAACCAAAATGTACTAAATTTGAAGTTTGTGGAAACGATGCTAAAACCACACACACAGCCCTTATTAACACCGTTTCAAATAGAGTATCTTGAAAAAATGAGGATTGAGAGCACGGAGAGATTATTTACCGATACACATTCAAAGATGACAAAAACATTGGTAGCGATTGAAAACAATTTGGACAAGATTGCTCAATCATTGACTACCAACTTCAAGCTTCCTGTTAGTGACGAGGAGATTAGGGGAATAGGGTTAGATTTCATACAGAAGATGAAAAACTCCAAGCAGCCAGATGAAAACACCATTAAATAAACAGGGGTCATGGGGAAGCGTAATTGTCTTTTGTAGTGGTAGAGCAAGCTCTGCATTGTGTTAAGTATAGGGGCACCGCATGCGGTGCCCCTATACGGCCAGTGAGCCTGCGGCACTTACTACTTACATAACCGCCAGACCGTTTTAATAAACCACTTGAAAATAGACGGAAAACGACTATCCTCACTTTTGTCCAAGCAGTGCCGATGACTATATTAAACACGGCGGCAGAACGATGGCAGACGAAACAAAACAGAGCTTCTCCAACGATTACGCCAGGCTGGTGTTAGACTTAACGGGCATCAGCGAGCCGCCGGCACGCAGCTACGGGGGCGTAACCAGGAAGATAACTGAAGAGATGGTGCGCTGTCTGTGGTTTGGGAGGCACTTTGATGCCTCCAGATTGTATACCGAGGACGGTGCGCGGCTGGAAATAATCTCACCCGGTAGGTGGAACGTGGAAGGCGGTCCTGACCACCTGGACGCCGAGATACTGCTGGAGGGGGCGGGGCGGATAAAGGGAGACGTGGAGATTCACGTCAGCGCCGCAGACTGGCATCGCCACGGCCACGACAGGCAGGAAGGATACAAGAACGTCTGCCTTCACGTGGTTATGTGGAACGATTCCTCACAGAGCTACGTTAGGGACATGGCAAACAGAAACATACCCCAGTTGGTTCTGTCCAAATACGTTACCATACCGCCGGAGGAGATTCCCGGACTTCTGGATGACCTTGCGGGGTATCCCGATGCGGCCAGATATGTTGCAGGCCCTTGCCGCACTATTCTTGCTAAGGGGAACAGAAATAATGAGATGCTTGAGCGCATCCTTGACCACGCAGGTGACGAGCGAATCCTCTCCAAGGCAAGAAGGTTCGAGGATTACCTCGGCAAGAAGTCCTATGAACAGGTGCTGTACGAGGCCCTCATGAGGGCCATGGGGTATAAGAACAACGCGCTCCAGTTTTCTCAGCTTGCCTCACTCGTCCCCCTCGAAGACCTGAGGAGGTTTGTGCCTATGGACGCAGCCACCGAAGGCGAAGGCCAGACAGGGAGACACGTCTGGATACAGTCCATGCTTCTTGGAGCAGGGGGCTTCCTGTCTGCCTGGCGGAATCGGGATAGAGAAGATTACGACCCGCAAACAAGGGCGTATATCGAAACGCTTTCTGGCCTATGGGAGGAAATCAGGTTGGCATGGGACAACAACCCGAAAGAACCCAAGGAGCTGATGCAGTACGATGACTGGCATATGTCGGGTGTAAGGCCGTTGAACCAGCCTCCCAGGCGTATTGCCGCCATAAGCCACCTCCTGGCCAGGGGACTCGAAGGGGGCGTTTTTAAAGACCTCCTTACTGCCATTGAAAAGGCCAGAAGCAAAAAGGCAAAATCGGCTTCTACTTTAATAAATAATATCGAAACATATTTTTCGGGTCTGGAAGACGAGTTCTGGTCGCACTACCTGGCGCCTGGAGGGAAGAGACTGAAGGCCCCCGCAAAACTCATAGGCAGAGAGCGTGCAGCGGCTATTTTTATAAACGTTGTCCTCCCACTCCTTCTTGTATATTCCAGGCGAAATCATGATTCAAGTCTGGCGGCAGTACTGCATGAGGCATATAAAAGCCACCGTAAAGGTTCCACAGACAGTGTTGTCGGGTTTATGACGAAGAGGGTGCTCCCGGAGAGGATGTCCGGCATTGTAAGCAGTGCCCGCAGACAGCAGGGGCTTCATCAGATATTCCATGACTTCTGCCGCCGCAGGGACATAAGCTGCGACAAGTGCGGTGTTTACAAGGCGATTGGAGGCGGTTAAGCATTTGGGTCAAAGACTCCTGCAAAAGAATTTTATTGGCATTTTGAGAGCCTTGCAAAAGCCATAGAGGCGTTCGATTGCCCGCCTCTGGCATGAAACGCCTCAGATTTTTCTAATCCACTTTGGTGAGGAAAACCTCACCTGGAAGTGGGTTCATACTATGTAATTGTAGTGGCAGAGCTTGCTCTGCGTGAGTTTACCACTGTTAAGTCGAGCAAGCTCGACCACTACAGTTTAAAATAGCACTTAAGTTAACTTTTTCAGAGGTATCAAGACATACACCCCGGCGAAATATGTCAATAAGATTGTACTGAAGAAATGTAGTGAACATGGTATATTCCTCACCATAGCCGTGCAAAATGCTATAAATTGCGAATTTGTGTGTTAATTGTTATACGGACGCAAGGGTTACTAAACTGGAATACAATGAAAACAAAATCTGAAGAGACATTCGAAAGATTCCTTCGCGAAAACAAGCTAGAATTCGAAAAAATAGAGGAGGGAAGCTCGCCCAGACCGGATTACTTGGTAAAAACAAGGGAACTCAACTTGGTGTTTGAGATAAAACAGTTGGCTGAGGATGAGAATTTCAAGACTGAATCATTTGAGGTAAGTTCACGCAAAGTTGGGGAACACATTCGCAAGAAGATACATGATTCCCGAAGACAAATACAATTCGCGGCTAAACAAGGTATTCCGGCAGTACTGTTGATTTACAACAACATAGACCCAATGCATTTATTTGGGACTGAAAACCACGATTTCATTTGTGCAATGTATGGTGAGTATACGTTTACCTATGCTCTCATTAAAGACAAGATAACGGATCGTTTTTATGGGCAGAACCAATCTTTGTCGGAAATGAAGAACACATCTTTCAGCGCGGTTGGCAGATTGTCTCCATATTTGGGCAAAATGAAAGTTACCTTATTCGAAAATGTATTCTCAAAAGTGAAGATACAATACGATAGATTGCCAGCATGCTTTGATGTCATACGCATCCAAATTGCTGATGACAATGTTTTTCTGTAAATTCTTTGAAAGGCTTCATCCTCAAGGGTTTTTAAAAGGTCAAGTTATGCTGCTATCTTTTGCATGAGCGGTTTCTTAAATGACATAAAGATGACGGTGGTGGGCCTCCTGGGGCCGGTGGTCTTGCGTCTTTTGTGCTTGACCCTCAGGATAGAGGAACAACCCGCCGGTTCCAGCCGCAAATTATTCACAGAAGGCCCAAGGGCGATAATCGCCTTCTGGCACGCCACGATGTTAGTCCTGGTGTATCAAGGGCGAGGTCAGGGTATCCGTGTATTGATAAGCCGGCACACCGATGGCGAATATATCGCACGGGTGATAAAGAATATGGGCTTTGGGGTGGTGCGCGGTTCAAGCACCCGCGGCGGGGCCGGGGCGATGATAAACATGGTAAAAGAGGCGGAGAATGGCCGCTTTCTGGCTGTAACGCCGGACGGCCCCAGGGGGCCGAGAGAAGTGGCTCAGTCGGGCATAATCTTCCTGGCAAAGAAGACGGGACTCCCCATCCTTCCCATAGGGCTGGGCTATTCCAACTGCTGGCGGCTGCCCAGTTGGGACGGGTTTCGCATACCGAAGCCGTTTTCCAAGGTAGTGCTGGCCTTCGGCGAGCCGATCAGCGTTCCCTCTGAAGTGAGAGAGGAAGAGTTAGAGAGTTATAGGCGGATGTTGGAGAAATCTCTCAAGAGATTGTCCGCCGATGCCGAGGCCGCCGCGGTGCAATAAGTGAAATGTAAAACGTCATGCCCAACAACACCTCAGTAAGACATTGCGAGTGTCATTCGGAATTGTTGTAGCGTCTGGTCTCCGCCCCGATGTGATACATTTATCTGTAGTTGCCCCATTTATGGGGCATTATGGGCTCGATAAATCGAGCAACTACAATTTATACTGGAAAGAACGCACTAGTCGTTTACCAAAAAGATAGGCAAATTTCCACCAAAGGCGTAACTTCGGGGGCTGCGTTCCTCACAATGACGGAGGCAGACGCAATACAGTACGTAATCAGAGGACTACTGCTGCGTCGTAAAGAGACGCAGGATGTCGTTGCGGGTGGCGTATACGAACAGGCAGAGTATGAGAGCAAGTCCAATGTATTGTGCAACGGCCATGGTGCGCTCGCTTACTGGCGAACCCTTCAGCTTCTCCACACCCAAGAACAACAGGTGGCCGCCGTCCAGCACGGGTATGGGCAGTAAGTTAAGTACGGCAAGCTGCAGGCTGATGATGCCCATAAAGTAGAGCAGTTTCCCAAACCCTACCTTTGCCGACTCATACGAAGCCTGGGCGATCATGATTATGCCGCCCACGGTCTCGGAGGACACCCTTTGGGTAAATAAGCCCTTTATAGTCAGGTATATCCTATCAACCATTACCAGGGCCTTTTTGGTACCCATCCGGCAGGCGCCTAGGAGACTATATTTTTTTATGACGGTTTTTTCCTTGAGCAGCAGTCCCATACGTCCGGTGGCGCTTTTTTCGTCTTTAATAGGCCTGAATTTCGCAGTGAGTGTTTTCCCGTCTCTCAGCCACTTAACGGTCATCTCTTTACCGGCGCTGTTGGTTACGATGTGTAAGAGGTCGTCCCACGACTGCGGCGTGGTGCCGTCTAAGTAGACTATCTCGTCCCCGGGCATCATCCCTATCTCTTTGGCGGGGAAGCCTTCTATTACCCTGTCAACCTGCAGGCCCAGCGCAGGTATCATCCCCGCAAGGAAGCGGTCTTTGTCTTCGGGTGATTGGAGGGACAGGTGTCCTTCTTCGATCTTTCCCGCCCTTTCTCGTGTCAAGCGAAAGGTGTTTTCTTTAACGGCCTGGATTTGTTCGGTAACGGAAGACCAGCCCGTCACCTCAGTGCCGTTTACGGCGAGTATCTTATCTCCCTTCTTCAGCCCCATCTGTGCCGCCAGCCCACCGGTCCTCACGGCCTCTATCTTTGTCGTTGCGCACGATACTCCCATCATCCAGCGCATTGTGGGAACGGGGGTAACCTTGAATTCCTTCTCCTCGCCGCCCCTGAGGACGGTCAGGGTCAGCTCCTTGCCCGGGCTCTTTGCCTCTATTTCAAGAATCTTTTCTCCTTGTTGTACGGTTTCCCCGTTTATTGCGATGATTCTGTCGTCTACCTTGAGGCCCGCGCCCAGGGCCGGAGCGCCGTCTTCGTAGCGGAAGAGCTTGCCTATTTCCTGGCTCATGGCGGGGGCGATGCCTATCCGCTGGAGGCCGTACTGCACGTCGTATTTTGGCTGGATGTGGAACTCGAGTATCTCGTTGCCCCTCTTCGCCTTGACGGGGACGCCTTTGTTGCTGCCCAGGGCAACGGCGGTAAAGATGTCCTCAAAGTCCGGGTCTGTGGCGCCGTCAATTTCTACAATGTTGTCACCTGGCTCCAGTCCGGCCTCCCAGGCGGGCCACCCGGGTGCGATCTGGCCTATCTCCGCCGTTATAAACGGTACGCCTATGCGGAACGCAATTATGAACACCAGGAAGGCGAACAGGGTGTTCATGGCCACGCCCGCCACAAGCACCAGCGCCCTCTGAGCCGGCGACTTTGACATAAAGTCCCAATCTTCCGGCTTAACGCCCTCTTGCGGGTGCTCCCCTGCCAACTTCACGTAGCCGCCGAGGGGTATTATTGAGAGTCTGTATTCTGTTTCTCCCCAGGTCCGCCTTATGAGCGGCATCCCGAACCCAAGGGAGAAGACGAGCACCCTGACGCCTATCTTCTTGGCGGCCAGGAAGTGGCCCAGTTCGTGGATAAAAATCAGGGAGCCTATCCCGATTATTACAAGGAGTATGTTGCTAGAAACCTCAGCGAATGGCATTCCTTACCTCTTTCCGTGCCCAACTGTCGGCCGACATGATGTCCTCCAGAGAGGGATTTTTTTTATTCGTGTGTTTGTGCATAACCTCTTCTACTGCCCGTACTATACCGGTGAATTTCAGCCTGCGTTCCAGAAACGCATCCACCGCCACCTCGTTGGCCGCATTCATTACGGCGGGGAGTGTCCCACTGTCATTGACCGCCCAGAAACCTAATCGCAGCGCCGGGAATCTCTGCAAATCGGGCTTGGCAAAGGTCAGCTTGCCCAGTTTCGCAAGGTCCAGCGGTTCTACGGACGCAGGCCGTCTTTCGGGATAGGTCAGCGCATACTGTATGGGCAGCTTCATGTCCGGAAGCCCCATCTGGGCGATTACGGAGCCGTCCTGAAATTCCACCATAGAGTGGATTATGGACTGGTGGTGTATCACCACGTCTATCTCCTCTGCCTTGAGTCCGAACAGCCACTTGGCCTCTATGATTTCAAGTGCCTTGTTCATCAGCGTTGCGGAGTCAATAGTGATTTTCTTGCCCATCTTCCACGTCGGGTGGTCAAGCGCCTGCTCAGGGGTGACCTTATCAAGTTTATCAACAGGATAATCCCGAAAGGCCCCGCCCGATGCGGTAAGTATGACCCTTCTTAGTTCGCTGCGCCTGCCTGCTGAAAGGGATTGGAATATTGCCGAGTGCTCACTGTCCACAGGGAGCAGCGTTACGCCCTTTTTCCTGGCGCGCTCGGTAACTATGCCGCCGGCCATTACCAGGGCCTCCTTGTTGGCAAGCGCCAGGTTCTTTTTGTGCTCGATGGCGGTAAGCGTCGCCGGAAGTGCCGCCGCCCCCACGATGGCCGACAGTACAAAATTGATGTTGGCGTCTGCGACTATCTCCTCGATGGATTCCTCCCCGGTCAGTATCTGCACGGAATTGCCCGAAAGCCTCTCCTTCAGGCGTCTGCCGCCCTCCCCGTCCACTATGGCAACCCTCTTGGGGTGGTACTCCTCCACCTGCTGAGCGAGCATTTCCCAATTACTGTTGGACGTCAGGGCCGTGGCCGAGTAATCCGTCCCCAGTGAGCGGATTACGTCAAGGGCATTCCTGCCGATAGAACCCGTAGAGCCGAGAATCGCTATGTTTTTCATCTGATAGGTCTGTATTTTCGCTTATTCTATTCCAAATGTAGGGATATCGTACCCGTTTTGTAGGGGCGAACGGCCGTTCGCCCCTACAAAATCCTGCAAAGACTTCGTCATTCTGCGCGAAACGAAGAATCTAGTAATCGCACGGTGCGTCTTGACGCACCCTACTATTCTGTTTGTAGAAATTGCTTAAACAAATAATTTTTTAAAGAAATCCTCGAACGCTGTTTTCAGTACGACTTGATTTACAGAATAAGTTCTTTCATTGAAAGAAACCATTATGAGCCAACCTTCTTTGTTACGCTCAGGATGCACATTGGCATATTCAAATTGTCTATGACAGTTTGCGCAAACCAGAATTATATTCTTGGGATTACTGCCTAACGAAGGGTCAGTATGGTGCGTTTCAAAATAAGGGTTATTGTCTTGTTTCAAAAACCAAAAATCGCACACCTGACAATGGCCCTGATAGATATTACCCAATAAAACTCTTAAATTATAGGGCACACTTTCTCTAGCTCTACTTGAAGGTCTTTTAACAGATCGCCTTTCTTCAACCTTGACGGTATCAATTAAGCGGCGGTACTCATTGAATGCAACTTTCTGTTCGTCTAAATCAGTCCATTGGGAAAGTTTGATTATCTGTTCTGAAGCCTCCGTTTCATCTTCTGAAGCATCAAAACTTTTTTGTAATTCTTGGGTTTTTAAGAGGAACTTGTGTTCTGGAATCAATTTATAGATGAAATTTTCTTTGTCTACCAGTTGAACGACTATCTCATTGCCGTCTTTTATCTTATTCTTATTGAACCACTCTGCCATACCACCAATTCTGCATTCTCGAGTAGCACTCCTGTAAGATGCATAATTCTTAGTTTGCAAAACATCTGAGTCGTCTAAGGAAACTTGAATGGTGGCATTGTGCTCTGGGAACCATTCTGCCAGGGATACAGGAATTGCTATTAGCCCTTTGTCTATTCGGCTTTGAGTTATCTTAATTGTCGAATAGCTATAATTAATTTTGCTCTTGCTTTGAATTACTTCTGACAATATACGGAATCCCTGTTTTTAAACAGCGTTGACTACCCTTCAAAGCCAAAGTCTCGACCTGTACCGACTACCTTATCGCATTCTGGACACCGTACAGGTTCTTGTGAGTCGGTAATAAGGTTATGTCTTGCAGAACACTCCCACGCTTCTCCATTCCATGACCACTCTTCTGTCATCATGGCTGTAAACCAAATACGGTCTAAGACATTGTTACAACGCTTACAACGTTTTAACTTACATTCCTTTTTACCATTCATACTTTACTATTTCCTTTAGAGCCTCTCATCCTCGAATATCTCTGCCAGGCGGCTGGGAATTGTTCGTCCCTCCGGTTCTTCAGTTTGCAGCTAAACGCTCGACATCAGGCAGAGCAAGCTCTGCCACTACAACTAGATTCTTCGCCGTCCCTTCGCTTCGCTCAGGGCTTCGGCTCAGAATGACTATAGAAAGAGACCTCTACAAAACTACAATTTGGAAGCCCTGAAAAGGCTTAAAATGTCATTCCCACCCAAGTTGTCATTCCTGCGAAAGCAGGAATCTAGATTCCGTGTCAGGCACGGAATGACAGAATCATCGTAGGGTGCGTCTTGACGCACCGTATAATTGCTAACGCTTAAACGTGCGAGATAAACTCGCACGCTGCATTATTTGCCTGAACCCCCGTTTGTGGGGGCGGACATCGCTTCAACTTCCTTTAGCAGCTGCGTAACCATCTCGGATTCGGGTATCTTGCGCACCAGCTGACCCCTCTTGAATAAAAGACCGAAGCCGTGGCCGCCCGCTATCCCTATATCGCACTCCTGCGCCTCACCGGGGCCGTTGACGGCACAGCCCATGATGGCTATCTGGAGACCCCGCTTCTCAGGGGGCAATTTTGCCTTTACCTCCTCTACGATGGTTTCCAGGTCAATTTCACAGCGTCCGCATGTGGGGCATGAGATGAGCTCCCAGCCCTCGACTTCTCTAAGACCGAGGGCCTCTAGGATGCCCTTGCCCGTCTTTATCTCCTCCGTTGGGTGGCCGGTAATGCTGACGCGGA
>MHZB01000099.1 GCA_001828605.1 Planctomycetes bacterium RIFCSPLOWO2_12_FULL_50_35
TGTCATATGCCTCTTCTTTGAACGCCTGTGAATAGAGGGGCGTGTGGCTGAATGCTTTATGTGCACCTTTCTTTTCCCTCAGGTAGTTGATTAACTGCCGGCGGAATACGTCGTTGTCAAAGAGGCCGTGCAGATACGTGCCAATCACCTGGCCGTCTGCCGACACGGCGCCATCCATTACGTCAACCGGCCTGCCGCCGCGCTCTATTATCTTCAGTAGCGGCTTGCTGTAACACTCCGAGTTGCCCATGTGAATTTCATAGCCGCTTAATACACCGTCCACGCGAAACGGAAGGGGACTGAAATCCTCCATCACGGCCTTGACCTGGAAGGTCTGCTTTTCCGGCAAAAACGTAGTGGAGACGTCAAGAAGGCCCAGACCCTCCGTAAAACTCTGATTGGACTCGACAAGATTTTTATCCTCGATGACCGTACCAAGCATCTGATACCCGCCGCAGATGCCCATTACCATCGTACCGCTGCGGGCATGGGCAAGTATAGCCTGTGCCAGACCCCTTTCTTTTACGTATTGAAGGTCTTTTATAGTGCTCTTCGTACCCGGCAGGATAATCAAATCGGGTTTGCCAAGCATCCAGGGGTCGTCTACGTACCGTAACCGTACTGGCTTCTCCTTCCCTAACATGTTGAAATCAGTAAAGTTGGATACTCTGGGCAGTTTTATGACTGCGACGTCAATCTCTTTTCCATTCTGCTCGTCTTCGTTAATGTTGCAACTATCCAGCCAGACAGAGTCTTCCTCGTCCAGGTTAATGTCTCTCAGGTACGGTATCAGCCCGAGCACGGGGAGGCCCGTCCGCGACTCAAGCATTTTAAGCCCGTCCTTGATCAGTTCAGGGTCGCCGCGGAATTTATTGAAGATGAAGCCGGCCAGCCGCGCCCTCTCGTCCTTCCGAAGTAGTTCCAGCGTCCCCACTATCCAGGCAAATGCGCCGCCCCTGTCCACATCAGTCACCAATAACACAGGGGCATTGGCCAGCTCTGCCATTTTCATATTAACTATATCGTTATCCTTCAGGTTTATCTCCGCAGGGCTTCCCGCCCCCTCGATTACTATGATATCGTATCTGCCGCTCAGGCTTCTATACGCATCTGTAATTACTTTGAACATCTCCACCCTGGCGGTGAAATACTCTTTTGCCGTCATATTGCCTATCGGCCTGCCCATGACGATTACCTGTGAGCCTGCATCAGCAGTGGGCTTCAGCAGGACGGGATTCATCTCTACAGACGGTTCAATGCCAGCGGCCTCGGCCTGGACTACCTGCGCCCTGCCCATCTCTCTACCGTCGCGGGTTACGTAAGAATTGAGGGCCATATTCTGGGCCTTGAAGGGAGCGACCCTGTACCCGTCTCTGCTGAATATTCGGCAAAGGGCACTTGCCATCAGACTCTTACCGACATTCGACCCCGTCCCCTGTATCATTATCGCCCTGGCGGTCATCTTACGGCCAACCCCTTAAGTGCGGATTCAAGACAGGACACAAGCCGCAAATTCTCCTCACGATTTCTGACCGCTACACGAAAATACTTGTTGCCCAGACCCTTAAAATTGGCACAATCTCGTATCAATATCCCCATCCTGACGAGGGATTCCTGGAGCTCGCGCGAGGTAGGACCATCGTCGGTTATCTTCACCAGTATAAAGTTCACGCTGGGCCTTATCGGTTTAAGACCGTCTATAGCAGACAGCCGCCTGTACAAAAAATCCTTTTCGGCAGATACAAACTCCCTGCTCTTATTTATGTGATGTCTGTCCTCCAGCGCTGCAAGCCCCGCAACCTGTGCCAGGGTGTTTACCGTCCAGGGTTCCCTGACTGCCTCAATCCTTTCTATCACGTCTGGATGCGCCGCCATGTAACCTAACCTAATCCCAGGAAATCCATGAAATTTTGTCATCGAGCGAAGGACGATGACATTTCTCACCTTGCCGACGTCCGGCAGTACGCTGAAGTCTTCGGCCTCTTCCACAAAATCTATAAACGCCTCGTCCATTACGATATACATCTTGGGGAAGCGCTTTGCCAGTGACAATATCTCCTCTCTTTTCGTCAGGCTCCCGGTAGGATTATTTGGGTTGCAAACATACAGCATTCTGCCCCCACCGTCCTCCGCACTTAAAACGGGGTGGCCAAGGTCACGTCTGAAGGTTTCTTCCGCACATATAATTTCTTCAATACCCGCCCCTGAGTTTCTCAAAGCCCTGGCGTAGTCGCTGTATGTGGGTTCGAAGACCACTCCTGTTTCGGGTCTAAGAGTGCGTGGAATAAGATAGATAAATTCGGTCGAGCCATTCCCTATCAACACCTCTTCTTCCCTATGACGGATTTCGGAGGCAATTGCCCTGCGAAGTAAGGATACGTCTATATCGGGATAGTGTAGAATTGATTCCAGTTCTTTTGCTATTTTTTCAGGTAAGCAGGGGGAATAGCCAAGCGGGTTTATGTTTGCGCTGAAATCTACAATCTCAGCGGGCCTTAGCCCGTATGCCGCACACACCTGGGCAATGTTACCGCCGTGGCCACCGAACATTACTTGAGGTAGACCTCACATATAAGTACAGGAAGATTTTCTACTTATAAGACATTATATAGGCGAGATACGCTTAGTCAACGCAGTTAATGCTGCGGCTGTCTTATGAGGTTTCAGGTAGGAAACGGCCTTACGGCAGTTGTCCTCAACGAATTAAAATTCGTTGTCTGCCTTCTGGCTTAACGGCGCTGGTGATATGAAATGTACCAGATACTCCTATCTCTACCCCTTTGCCTGATAAATCAGGCAACTACGTGAATGCTGCACGGCCGCTGCACTTACTTTGTAGCTGCCCCATTTACGGGGCAGAAATATTGGCCTGATAAATCGGGCAGCTACTAATGGAGGCTGTACCTTTTTTTCAAGGCGGAAGAAACCTCGTAAGTCAGAGTCATGGCCTTTTCGGACTCTTTAATTGTGAGGGTGCCAGTACCGCAGCTAGGTGTTATAAGTGAGTTCTGTAAAACGACTTTCTTGCCCAGACCTTTCTGGGACAAATATTCCAGTCCTTTTTCCATCTTATCTATAAGGCTTTCAGTGTTTATGCGTTCCAGACTGTCAGCGGTAGTGGGGGCAATGCCCCATGACAGTATGCCACCGCGTTCCACAAACTCGCGTATGTAAGTTGAATATGCAAGAACCTTATCCATAAAGATAAAGGCATCGAAGCTCAGGATATCTAGTTCCGTACTAAGCACCATATCCCAATCCGTATTTCCGCAGCAGTGTATCCCCGCCATGGCACCCTGGGACTGTATGCTTCTAAAGAGTTCGTTGAACGAGTCTACAATAGTATCCCTGCTGACGGTGGCAAACGCCGAGCCCATACAGCTAAGATACGGTTCGTCGGCAAATATTATCACCGGCAGTTTAAATTTCGAGAGGAAGGCTATCTGCCATTGAGCCTTAAGGCATAAGAGTTTAATGACGGCATCGTTATAGGTTGTATTGAAGAGTGCCGCCGTCCCTTCTGCGTCCTTCAGATTGGCCGCCAGTGTAATAGGCCCGACAATTTGTCCCTTTAGGGCCTTGATACGTTTAAATTCTGGCAGGTGTTTCTCTAAAACGTAGATACCGGCCGCATACTTCTGCGATACGGCGAATTTATTAAAATCGTTGCTCGAAAATTTTTCGTAAAGATTTTCGAGTTCGGTGACGTCCTCATGGACCTCCAGGTAAAACCTTTTTTCCTCAGGGACGAGGTGGAAGAACGGCATCCCCTCTGTGTACTGTACGCACATCTCTTCCTGTATGCCCCTCTTCGGAAGCTGCGGCCAGCAAGGGACTTCCGGAAGGGTCTTTGAGATAAGCTTAAAGGCCGCACCGGGGTCAGGATGAGGAAAACTCCCTATGGCGGTGGCGGAACAATTGGCTATAAAATCGGACATAAGAATTTGACTCCAGAGCTAATAATTCAGTTCACATATACTTAGCGTCTTTTAAATACTCAGTTATTTTTACCACAAAATCCTTGCCCTTCTCAAGTATCTCTCTTGCTTCCTCCTTGGATATAACACAAGTGTACTCGTAATCTCCCAACTGTCTTTTTTCAAAGGCCCTATTGAACTCTTTGCCTAAATCCCTCGGGAAAATATCGGTTTTAATAAAATGTTCTCCAAAGGCAGAAATCACACCTCTGTGCGATGAAAAAGACAAATTCTTTATAAGCAGCACTGCCTCGGCAGCATAAAACATCGCATAATATGTCCTAGACACCGAAGATTCGTAGTCACCCTCTTCAAGAAGCATCTCAGAACTCTTGAGATACTTATCTGCCCTTTCAATGAGGGATGTTATTTCTTTCACATAGATGCTCCATCCCTTCTCACGTTCAGGAGTAAGGGGCTTTTCAGCGTAGAATAATCCTTCTCAGCTACTGGATATACCGACATTAAAACACCATATTTTAGATTTATATCTGTGATAATATCTATCATCCGGTCTATCTCTCTTCCTGGTTTTACGTGTCCTTCGAGAATTATAACCACGTCAATATCAGAATCCTCTGTAGCCTCGCCCCTTGCCCAGGATCCGTAGAGGATGATATTCTTCAAACGCTTGCCATATAGCTTTTCAATTTCTGCCCTAAACTCTTTGAGGACATTATCAGGCTTCTTCATAGTTTTTTTGTGTTTTTTTAAATCTAGCTTTTACAAGTTACAGTGGTGAAGTACGTCACGACGCACCCTGGTAGACTTTGCGACCCTCTTCGGAAGCTGCGGCCAGCAAGGGACTTCCGGAAGGGTCTTTGGGATAAGCTTAAAGGCTGCACCAGGGTCAGGATGAGGAAAACTCCCTATGGCGGTGGCGGAACAATTGGCCTTAAATGTAGCAGGCATTTTCTAAAGACTCCTAAACTTCTCTCTTACATCTTCCATCTTGCCGCACGTGAGCGGGCCTTCCCCGCACGGTCCTCTCACACAGGACGGGCCTGAGTTGCCAAATACTGAGGGGGCTATGCCCCTGACTATGCGCAGCATCTCAGTGGCCATATCCCTTATCTCCCATTGGGCCCGGTTGCAGCACCTGACCCTGAAAAAATGAAGGAGTTCCCTGGCATTCATGGTGATGACTATCTTCGTCTCGGCAGCGTTTGGCAGGAGAAAACGTGCATCTTCATAGGTAGACTCGCCCTTATCACCCAATGCCTCCACCAACTCGTCGTACCATTTTTGAATCTCCGCCATCTTGGTCTCAAACCACTCTTTTTTCCCAGCCTCAATAACACTTGGAGGGATAATGAACTCGAAAGTCTCGCCAGTCTTTTTGGAGTGCTCGCCCACGTAACGCTGGCTCTGTTGTGAATAGGATGCCAGTCTGTGCCTCACCAGTTGATGCGTGCACGCGCG
>MHZB01000100.1 GCA_001828605.1 Planctomycetes bacterium RIFCSPLOWO2_12_FULL_50_35
TTTTTTCAAAAGACCTATAATGGGTGGGGAAGCGGCGGCCGCCCTCTCTACGGAATGTGCCCAGAACATAATATCAAAGATAATTAACTGCCTTGGCAGACATAAGTCCTTTTCTTCCGAGGACTTCAAGGAACTGAGAGCCACAATATCCAGGGATTTGAACGTAACGGCAAAGGACGTTATGATGACGCTCAGACTGGCCTTAACCGGCAGACCTCACGGCCCTGAGTTATACAGCGTGATTTCAATTCTGGGTATGGAGGAAACGATAAATAGGCTAAAAGAAACACTGCTGATTAAATCTTTTAACAAGGATTAGCCATGACCCTTAATGTATACAACACACTTACAAGAGAGAAAGAGGAATTCAAGCCGCTGCATCCGGGGATGGTGGGTATCTACGTGTGCGGGCCTACGGTTTATGACCATCCCCACCTGGGGCACGCCAAGAGCTACGTCAGCTTTGACGTTATTATACGTTATTTCAGATACCTAAAATATAAGGTGCGTTACGTCCAGAACATCACCGACGTAGGCCATCTTACGGACAATGCAGACCAGGGGGCGGACAAGATAGAGGAACGGGCAAGGCTTGAGCGCATAGAGCCTATGGAACTGGTAGAGAAATACATGAAGAGCTATTTCGAGGACATGGACGCCCTCGGCATATTAAGGGCGGATATAGCCCCCAGGGCCACCGGACACATACCGGAGCAGATAGAACTGGTTGAGAAACTCCTCGAAAAGGGGATTGCATACGAAGTCGGCGGTTCGGTGTATTTTGACGTAAACAAATTCAAGCCGTACGGGAAACTATCCGGCAGACGGCTTGAAGACCTCCAGTCATCGGTACGGATAGAGCCTAATCCGGATAAGCGCTACCCCTTGGACTTTGCCATGTGGAAGAAGGCGGAGGCAAACCACATCATGCGATGGAGAAGCCCGTGGGGATACGGGTTCCCGGGGTGGCACCTGGAGTGTTCGGCAATGTCCATGAAATATCTTGGCGAGACCTTCGACATCCATGGAGGAGGGCTTGAGAACGTATTCCCTCATCACGAGTGCGAGATAGCCCAGAGCGAGGCGGCAAACGATAAACCCTTTGTAAGGTGCTGGCTTCACAACAACATGGTCACCGTAGGCGGGCAGAAGATGGGTAAATCTTTGGGCAACTTCGTTACACTAAAGGCCGCCTTCGCCGTGCACAACCCCCAAGTGATACGGTTCTTCATACTCAACTCACACTACCGCAGCCCGCTGGACTATAGCGACGAGGCCCTGCACGCCGCCGCCACCGGACTTGAGCACCTGCTCATACCGGTAATGCAGGTAAAGGAACGCCTGAGACACGCCAAAGATGGCCCTCTGGAAGAAATCATATTAAGAAAGATAGATGCGCACAGGGGGCGATTCCTTGAGGCCATGGACGACGACTTTAATACCGCTGAAGCCCTGGGAGCGCTATTCCAGTTCTCTAAAGAGGTAAACATTATCCTAAACTCAGGACAGGAGATAAGCCTTAAGGCGCTTCAAGAAATTGACTCCTTATACAGCATCTGCGGAGGTGAAGTCCTGGGCATAGTTACAGACACAACCAAGCCGAGGGCGGGTGGGGACCAAAAAGGGGAGGAGGCCCTGATAAATCTGCTTATCGAGACCAGGGAGGGGCTCCGCCGGGCCAAACAGTGGCAGCTTGCAGATGAAGTCAGAAACAAACTCGGTGAGCTGGGCGTCATCCTGGAAGACAAACCCGAGGGTGCAAAGTGGAGAAGGAAGCTGGGCGTCATCCTGGAAGACAAACCCGAGGGTGCAAAGTGGAGAAGGAAGCTGTAAAAGCCTACACAGTACGCAGAGGCGTTACATAAGATACAAATGCACCTATGGCACACATCCGACAGTTCATTTCGTCTGATGAAGAGGAACATGTCTTGTCAAAAGTTGTTTAGCCCTGTGAAAAAAATTGTCGCAGGAAGCCGGGCACTTATATTGCATCCTGTTCGCCACAATAATTGGCGAATCCGCCTGTTCTTTTGGTGGATACTCTGCATTCTGTCTTTTGTGGCCCTCTCCTCAATAACCACTCCCTCATTCGCCGCCCCAGTTGGATGGGCCGCCATCTATGGGGAAGTAAATGCCGAAACAGCCCAGACCATCCGGCAGACCAGTGACGGGGGGTACATCGTGGCTGGCGAGACAAAGTCCTTCGATACTGCAGGTAAGGAAATTATTGACTCTTTGGTCTTAAAGCTCGGTTCTGACGGAACTGTAGAGTGGCAAAAGAGTTATGGGGGAGCTGGTTGGGATTGGGCCAATTCCCTCCAACAGACCGACGACGGTGGATATATAGTAGCCGGTATGACATTGTCCTTCGGTGCCGGGTCTCGGGACTTTTGGGTTTTTAAGCTCAGGCATGACGGGACAGTAGAGTGGCAGAAGACCTATGGGGGAGATGATTGGGATGAAGCCATTTCTATCCAGCAAACCAGTGATAAGGGATACATAGTGGCTGGTATGACAGGGTCATTCGGTGCTGGAGAGTTTGATTTCTTAGTCTTAAAGCTCAGGCCTAACGGAACTGTAGAGTGGCAAAAGACCTACGGAGGGATTAAGGAAGAACAGGCTCGTTCCATCCAGCAGACCAGTGATGGGGGATACATAGTGGCTGGTATGACGCGGTCTTTCGGTGCCGGAGCTTACGATTTTTTAGTCTTAAAGCTCAGACCCAATGGAACCGTAGAGTGGCAGAAGACCTACGGGGGAGATATCGAGGATTGGAGCGCTTCCATCCGGCAGACCAGTGACGGGGGGTACATCGTGGCTGGTATGACAACGTCCTTTAACACTGGTGGAGGTGACGCCTGGGTCTTGAAGCTTAGGCCCGACGGGACTGTGGAGTGGCAAAAGACCTACGGGGGAAGTGATGCGGATTGGGCCTTTTCCATCCAGCAGACCAGCGATGAAGGGTACGTAACGGCTGGGTGGACAACGTCCTTTAATGCTGAAGATAAGGAGATTCGCAACTGTTCGGTCTTAAAGCTCAGGCCTGACGGGGATGTGGAGTGGCGTAAGACCTATGGAAGGGGCGCTGAACGGGCCGAGTCTATCCAGCAGACGGATGACGGTGGGTATATAGTAGCTGGTTGGACAGCTTATTTTGGCACTGAAGATAGCGGCATCTGGGTCTTTAAGTTAAGGCCCGACGGCGCTATAGACCCATCTTGCGACTTCATAAATGAAACTAACGTCTCGGGGATGGATAGCAATGCCATAATACTTGACTCCAGTGCAAGCGTTAGGGATAGCAACGCAAATCCACAAGATTCCTCTGCAACAGTTCGGGATACGAATGTTTCGACAAATATCCTGTGTGCTTCAACTAACGTTGAGTGAACTACAGACGAAATTCAGACAAATGTGACTCCTTTTGTGGCTCGCTTGCAGACAATCCAGAACTAATGCTAAGACTCCCACCTCTTGGCGGTGAAAGGCCTGCGGTAGCGGAAATTTGCTTCGGATAGTTGATGTCCTTAGAAAGGCTCGGACCCTCCCACTACGTAAGCTATAGGCGATCCTCCATATACGCTGTCCCCCTTATCTTTATATTGGCTCATAATAAAAAGAGTGCCTTTGGCAGGGGATTCGACTTCGTGAAGCATTGGTGGTCTTCGATCTTGCTCTTCTACGTTAGAATCTATTTTGCAGAGGAGTTCACCGAACGTTACATAGCCGCTTGTTCGATACCAATAGTGTATCTTGCCACTCACTGGGGCTATAATCCAAAACTTTCTCTCTCCCTTCTCTTCTAATTGTTCTAGCAGGTTAGATATGAACGATTCTAGGAAGTCTTCTATGTCATCTAATTTTTCGGTGATTAATGTTTCATGGCCTGATTCTTCGTATGCCATTGCATTCCTCCTTAGGCATCGTAACTACGACAGTTTCTCCTGGCGCTGAATACTCAGAAGAGGTAAGGTTTCCACAAAACAATTGCAATACCATTTGCTATTGTAAGCGAAGTGACGTTGTAGGGTGAGCGCTCAGAATGACAGATGTGAGTTTTTAGAGTTCTAGAGGTATTAAAACGTCGATCTCTGCTATCCAAAAGTTTACCACATCGCTCAAAGAAGTAAATGACTGGATTCAACAGGTTGCTACCGGATTATATAAGCAAATTGATCCATCTGAGAAACCCTATATAATTGTATTTTGAGGTAATGAAACAACTAAGGGATGACGACTCTCACATATGAATTTGCCTACCTATTCTGGATTCAAAAGGGGTAACAGCAAAGAGGTAATCTACCTGGACCAGAATTTTATAAGCGCCATAGCCAAGGTCCAATTGGGCCAAATAAAGGACGAAAGATTTACTGCAATTTATGAGACACTGACCGTCCTGTCAGAGGATGGCAAGATAGTCATCCCCGAATCCACGTTTCACACCATAGAGTCAGAGTGGGCAAGCGAAATTATCAAGGCAAAGGCGCTGGAGATATTAAAAAGCCTGTCCAGAGAGGTAAGCGTTAAGGACTGGCGGGACATTTTGGACCTGCAGATGGGCAGGGCAGTGGAGGGCTTTTTCAGTGGCGTCACCATCCAACCTTCCCGGCAAGAGGTATTTCACAAGATGCAGAGAGAATTCCTCATGGATACATTCTTTGACCTCTCAGTAACGTCAAGGATAAAGGACTTATTTGCGTTGCATGTCGAGAGGCGGAAGGCCCTCTTTGAGAAATTTCCTGGTAAATCACGAAAACAGCTCCCGCAAGAGACTCTAAAGTTCTTTAAGATTGAAAGAGAAGATGAAAAACAAGCGCTTGTATGCGATTATTTTGAACGGCCCTGTCGTAAGGAACACTTGTCAAACTGTATAGTGGACGCCTATCGTGTAAACAGAGGACATTCCAAAATTGTCGCCGGATATAGAGAATTTGACCCAGATTTTAGGCGTTTTAAGGAGTTCTGTAATTCCAGTGAACTGGAAGGCGTGCCCTTTATAGACATAGTCTCATCCCTGACTGCAGCCGTTACGGCCTACGAAGGGGCCAGAAGCCCCCAAACGGGGGATTTCTACGACATACTGATAGTGGGAACAATTCTTCCATACTGTGATGCCCTGGCCACGGACAACTTTATGAAATCACTGCTTGTCAACCGTCTGGGATTTGACAAAAAGTACGATGTCGAGGTCTTTTCCAAAAAAGATGACGAGATAGACAGGTTTCTGCGTTACCTGGACAGACTTACTACATGCCAGCACTGACTCGCTTATCTTTTTTAATTAAAATTACTTACGAGATTGCTTCACTTCACTCGCAATGACACCCTGCAGTATCTCTCTGCGTCTTTTGGTACTTTTGCAGAACTTCCATAAGGAACAGCCAGGTGAATTGTCGGTAAATCTAGATATTATCTGCATATACGCAGATGTCATCAAAAACCCGTTCCCTGAAGAAATATAAGCTGTAGTGCGCGCATGGATACCACTTTATCTCCGGCCTGTCCAGATGCTCCCACAGCTGCTGCGTATACACCGTGGGAATTATCTGGTCGTACTTCCCGTTTATCATCAGTAACTTATCCCTGGCAACCTTACAAGGTAGAATGCCGGGATTGATAATTTGCCATATTTCTCCAAGTTCCTGCCGAGAGAATCCCGCAAGCTCAATGTCCCTGCGTATATGTCTTGTCATAAGACCATCCAAAACCACACCGGCAGGATTACCACCAGCTAGAGCAGATATGCCAAAACCGAATCTGTCTTCAGCAGACATCGCGACATGGGCAAGGACGCCACCCAGGCTTATACCGTAGATACCAACGAGATTACTCCGTTCCTTCAAAAAATTAACAATGTACCTTATTTCCATTACTGTCTGCTTAACGGCTTCGATCGTCCTGTTGATATTACCTGAGAGAAAATATTCACCGCTCCATGTACCCTCAGGGGACCTTTCCATGTGATAAGGCAGAGTAACCAACACCGAGCTTATGCCAATTCTTGCCAGCTTTTCGCACAAAGTCCTTTCCAGTTCTTTCTTTTTAACCGCCCATCCATGCGAAATGATTACAGTTTTTTGACTTTCGTCTGCCTCAAAATACTCTAAGTACATCTTATTATTCTGTTCATATCCGGAGGGGTAGCAGGTTTTACATTCCAACTTATATAACTTGTAGTCTTTCGTGGCAGATACAAACCTGCTTGAAAATGCCGGAATGCCGTCCGGTTTTTCATAGAATAGGTCTGCGTTTACCAAGTATTTTTTTTCTGTATATTGTTCGAAGTTGTTAATCGTGGGTTTCTGTGGTTCTGGGCTTCTTTTTGGCGGTTTCCACCAGATCGTAAATTTGTCAAACGTCTGCATGAATACCTTCATTGAATTCATGGTATTATATAGAAGCTCTGAAAAGCGTTAACGCGGCAGCAAGTCATGCCTAAGATGGGGGTAGGGCAGGTCTTCTCGACCTGCCATATCGCAGGGCAAGAAGCCCTGCGATACCCGATGAATATCTTCATTGGACCTCTAAAAAGTTTGCATAACTGTCATTCTGGGGGAGTGAAACGACCGGAAAATGTAACGTGGCAGCAAGATGCCACGTTAACGTTGGAGCAAGCTCCAACGCTACACTCAGAATGACATCAATGTGGTACTAGAAGACTTTTTCAGAGCCTTTGACTTGCAAAAAAACAGGGCGGTCTAAAAAGACCGCCCTGATAATCCTCGTACATTATTAACTGCCTTACACCTTGGCAAAGGCAGTGGCTCTCTCTTTTTTAGGCACCTTCTCCCAGTCTTCCAAAAATTTCTTTATGCCCTCATCCGTAAGTGGGTGCTGAACCAGCTTATTGAAGACCTCAAACGGTATAGTGGCTACGTCGGCACCCATAAGTGCGGCATCACGCACATGTATTGGATGGCGTATGCTGGCTACGATAATCTCAGTCTTAAACCCGTAATTGTCATAAATAGTGCGTATCTCTTCTATCAGTCCCATACCGTCCTGACCTTTATCATCCAGCCGTCCGACAAAGGGGCTTACGTAAGCTGCCCCCGCCTTTGCCGCAAGAAGCGCCTGATTCGACGAAAAGCACAGGGTCAAATTGATCTTTATTCCCCTCTGCGACAGGTGCTTCGTGGCCTTTAGACCATCCTTGGTACAGGGCAGTTTCACGACGGCATTGTCAGCCACTTTTGCAAGTCTCATTGCTTCGTCAATCATGTCGTCCATCTTAAGACTAACCGCCTCAAGGCTTACTGGACCATCCACGATGGAGCATATCTCCTCGACCACCTCCATGAACGGCCTGCCGGTCTTGGAAATCAACGTGGGGTTGGTCGTTACACCATCCAGGATACCGAGGCTGTTAGCCTCTCTTATTTCCTTTACATCCGCCGTATCTATGAAGAATTTCATCTCTGTATCTCCCCTGTACAATATCTATTTACATAGATTGAATATAAGCTTTTCAAGAATAATTTTATTATTACCGGAGCTGACCTTCCCTTCCAGGTCGGCCTCCAGCAACAATCGGTAGTCCCTCTCAAGGTTTTTTTCGGAAAACAACTTGGTTTGTCCCACCAGATCGTCCACATAACGCCTGGGGACGCCCAGGCTGTACGTAAGCGCCTCTTTATCTCCCCCGCCATTCAGGATGCGCCTCGCACGCCAGAGCCTCCCGATCTGCCACCTGAGGGGGGGAATTACCTTTACTACCTCCTCTCCAGACCCCGTCAGTCTCAGCAACTGGGCAAGAATCTTTAGGGCCTTCGGAAAATCCTTCCTGGCCACGGCCCCTGTCAGCTCAAAGACATCGCGCTGGCGGTCTGCGCCCACCAGCCCCTCTACGTCCTCGGGCCTTATCTCACGCCGCCTACCCACGGATACGACGAGTTTTTCTATGTGCCCGGCAAGCAGAGACAGGCTATTACCTACATTTTCCGCCAAAATGTTACAGGCGTCAAGGCTTATTTGCTTTTCGTATGACTGAGCCCTGCTCGTTATCCAGGACAGAAGCTGTGCATCCTGAATCCTTCTGCACGCAACAGTGCCACCTTTCCGATTCAGTTTATTAAAAAAAGACGTGCGTCTATCCAGTTCATTACAGACGAGTACCAGATAACCAAATGGAGAGGATGACTCCATGTAATCCTGCAGCTTGTCACGGCTGTGGGCCACCAGTTTGTCCGCCCCGTACACTACTACCAACCTCTTTCCCCTAGTGCCAAAAAACGGCACCGTCTCCAGTTCTTCCACGACCGCAGGAAAGGAGGTCTCCGCACCTCCTATCTCCGTAAGAGAAACCCCGGTCTCCTCTTTCCCCAGTATACGAGACCTTATCAGTGAAACCGCCTCGTGTATAAAAAACGCTTCTTCCCCATAAACTACGTACACGGGCAGGAGTTCCGCCTTTTCAAACGATCGCTTAAAAAGCAAAAAATCCATGGCGTTGCCTTGGGCCTCCTAATCCGTCTTCTCCAAGACCTTATACTAATCCTCAAAATACCATTGAAGACTCAATTTGATAAAAGGAGCTTTTATTTCAGGGGGAAATCTGTTAACGAGAGCGGTCTCGACAGTGCTCTTGAGAAGGGCGGCCAACACCGTATTACCCGCAGCATTAGCAATATTTACATCACTAATAAGCCCCGTGGAGTAAACCTTGGCGTCAATTATTATGGGGCGGTTATCAACGGTCTTATAATTTATCCCCTCTACGTCACTGTACAAGAAATTCCAGTGCGCTTTTACCCTATTGCGGATCTCCTGGTAATAGGCTGCGTACGGCCCTTTCTCCAGATTATGGGCTATATGGATCTCCTTCGCTTCTTCGTATAGGCTGGACTTGGACTTATCCGAGGGGGCGCCTTTGGCCCGACCTTTTGGGCCCCTTGCGTAATATATTATAGTAAATGATGGAACTTCTTCTGCGGCAGCCTCCCCCGGAATGACTGCTTCCCCCCCTGGCGTAACCGCCGGAGCCTCTTTTGCAGTCTCCGCAACCGTCGTCTTTTCTTTAACCTTCGGGGAAGTTAATGCCTCTTCGGGCCTTTCGGGACCTTTCAAAGCCCCCTCCGGGGTTTCCGGACTACTGGCCGTTCTTCCCTTCACCTCCTGACCTTTCGCATCATACGTAAAGCGTTCCTCATCGGGTGTAGATTTAAATGGGTTTAACGAACACCCCGTGGGGGAGATGGTCAAAAAGCCTATCAGGAATATAAGTATCAGCTTCATCTCATGGCTCCGCAAAGGTGTAATTACGAAGGAGCTAAAGTTGTACCAGAGAGTAGATTCACTTGTCTTTTAAATACGTGCCTTTTTGGCAAATTCTAGCCCCTTTAGGCCATATGTCAAGGTTTTTATACAGGGTTTACTTCACTACTATATTAACCAGCTTTTGTCGAACTGAGATGACGTTTACAACCGTCTTTCCGTCAATAAAAGCCTTTACCTTCTCGTCATCCAGGGCCATTGCCTTTATTTCATCCTCCCCGGCATCAGGAGATACGGCAAGCCTGCCTCGGACTTTGCCGTTGACCTGCAACACTATCTCCAACTGCTCCTGTTTTGCGGCCTCTTCATCGTAAGACGGCCATGCCTGCCTAAAGATAGTGGGCTCGTTGCCCAATGTCTTCCACATCTCCTCGCATATGTGAGGTACAAATGGAGAAAGCAGTAGTGTAACGCCCTCCAGGGCATGCCGAAGGACCTGCTTAGACACGGTGTCGCCGGCCTCAAATCTCTCAACCTGATTAAATAACGCCATAACCACCGCAATGGCCGTATTAAAGTGCCATGAACTTTCAATATCCTTGGTCACCTCTTTTATAACCCTGTTGGTAGCCCTGTAAATACGCCTGGAATCATCAGGGAGTGAGGTAACATCTCCTTCCCATTTCTTTACGGGCCGCAACTCGTCTGCATGCCTTATAACCTTCTGCCACAGCCGTGTCAGGAAGCGAAATCCCCCGACTACCGCCCTGTCGGTCCACTCTGCGTCCTTCTCCGGCGGCCCGATAAAGAGCAGATAAAGCCTAAGGGTATCCGCACCGTATTTCTTTATGATTGCCTCCGGACTGACTACGTTACCCTTCGACTTGGACATCTTTGCCCCATCCTTAATTATCATGCCCTGCGTGAAGAGGTTTTGGAAGGGTTCTTGAAAGCCTACAAGGCCAAGGTCGTAAAACACCTTTGTAATAAACCTTGAATAGAGGAGATGCAGTATGGCATGCTCCACCCCGCCTATGTACTGGTCCACCGGGAGCCACTTGTTCACCGTACCTGAGTCGAAGGCCCTCTTATCGTCCTTCGGAGAGAGGTATCTTAGATAATACCACGAAGAGTCCACAAAGGTATCCATGGTATCCGTCTCTCTCCTTGCGCTCTTACCACACTGCGGACACCTCGTGTTGATGAAGTCTTCCACCTTTGCCAGCGGACTCCCTTTTGTGGAGCGAAAATCCTTTATATCGGGCAGCAAAACCGGCAGATCCGCCTCCGGGACAGGTACAGTACCGCACTTCTTGCAATAGACTATCGGGATTGGTGCACCCCAGTACCTCTGGCGTGAGATTAGCCAGTCCCTCAGTTTATAACTCACGTCACGTTTACCCTGGTTCATCCGTTCCATACGCTCAAGTATCTTTTCCATCGCCGCCCTGTTAGGAAGCCCGTCGAACTGACCGGAATTTACCTGTACCCCGTCACCCGTATATGCCTCTTTCATGGCATCTGGACTGAGAGACTCTCCTTCAGGCTGGATGACTACCTTTATCGGCAGGCCGTACTGTCGCGCAAACTCAAAATCCCTCTGGTCGTGGGCTGGTACCGCCATAACCACCCCGGTGCCGTATTCCATCAGCACGTAGTTGGCAATCCAGAGCTGTACCTTCTCTTCATTTACTGGATTTATAGCGTAGTGACCGGTAAATATACCCTCCTTGGGAGCATTGGCAGCAGAACGTTCTATGAGACTCTCGTTCCTGGCCTTCTCTACAAATCTGAGTATCTCCTCCTTACGGGGATTGCCTACAACCAGCGTCTCGATAACGGGATGTTCAGGAGCAAGCACCATGAAGGTTACCCCGTAAAGGGTGTCGGGGCGGGTGGTAAAACAAGGGAGTAATTCACCGGTAGATTCCATCCTGAAATCAACCCTGACCCCCTCGCTCCTGCCGATCCAGTTCCGCTGCATTGTCTTGACCCTCTCGGGCCAGTGCTCAAGCCGTTCCAGGTCGTCCAGGAGCTTCTGCGCATAATCGGTTATCTTGAAGAACCACTGTTCCAAGTCTTTTTGCATGACAGCGTGGTCGCAGCGCTCACAGCAGCCATCTACCACCTGCTCGTTCGCCAGCACTGTGGCACAAGAAGGACACCAATTCACCGCCGCCTTTCTCTTATACGCAAGCCCCTTCTTCCACAACTTCAGAAACACCCACTGAGTCCATTTGTAATAATCCGGGTTACAAGCCGTTACCTCCCTGGCCCAATCGTAACCCGTGCCCCAACTTAGGAGCTGTCTCTTCATGGCGGCAATGTTATTGGAGGTAAGTACGGCAGGGTGTATGTTCTCCTTTATGGCCGCATTTTCCGCAGGCAGTCCAAAGGCATCCCAGCCCATCGGCGAAAGGACGTTACAACCCTTCATCAGCTTGTAGCGCGCCACCACATCCCCCAGTACATAGTTTCTGGCGTGACCCACATGAAGTGTGCCCGAGGGATAGGGAAACATAACCAGACAGTAGAATTTCTCCTTGGCGGAGTCCGGCTGCATGCGGAATAGCCCGCATTTCTCCCAATACTCACGCCATTTGGACTCTAGTTCAGAGAAATTATATGGTGTCTCATTATGCATGATTAATCGGTGGGATCGAATTTACTGCAAATCATAATATCATAATGCACTTGCACTTCCAATAAAAAACTTGACACTTTCAAAATATGGATTATAAGTTAGCCTTTAAGGTTGCAGTTAGACCTGCTTTGAATCCCACCCCCTTTGTTCGGGAAATCATTTCAGGTGGGGGATTAGCTCAGCTGGGAGAGCGCTTGAATGGCATTCAAGAGGTCAGGGGTTCAACTCCCCTATCCTCCACCATATCTCGTCAGTGGCTTGCAATTAGACCTTGGCAAATAGGTGCGTTTTTTCGTACTTGACAGGTCTCTTTGCCGACAGTAGATTGTCAAACTTATGAATAAGGAAGACCTTAAAAATGGTAAGGCCCGAAGATTGAGTTTTGGGAAGAAGATCGCAACAGTAGCTGCTGCAACGATAGGCTCTTTTCTTATTGGAAGTGCCGTGGGGTTCCTTCTTATTACAGGACACTACGACCACTGGGGGACCGCGGTGTCGAGGTTTAGTACAGGGTACTGGGTAAGCCCTTCCGCCGCCGTTGAGGACGGGGTGGTGTATGTTGGGAGCGTTGACGACCACCTCTATGCGGTGGATGCGCTGACAGGCCAAGAAAAGTGGAGATTCCGGACGGGGAGCTGGGTGCTTTCTTCCCCTTCGGTGGTGGATAACATAGTATACGTTGGGAGCGTTGACAACAACCTCTATGCAGTGGATGCGCAGACGGGGGAGATGAAATGGAGGTTCAATACGAGAGACGCTATCTTCAGTTCTCCCACAGTGGCAGATGGAGTAGTGTATATCGGAAGCGATGACGACCAACTCTACGCTGTAGATGCATATACAGGCCAAGAAAAGTGGAGGTTCAAGACTGGAGACGATGCAGACGCCAGCCCCGCCGTGGTTGATGGGGTGGTGTATTTTGGAGGAGACGACCACCACCTCTACGCGGCAGATATTGTCACAGGTAAGGAAAAATGGAGGTTCAAGACGAATGGCAACGTGAATTCTTCTCCCGCCGCGGCAGACGGGGTGGTATATTTCGGAAGTTGTGACGACACCTTCTATGCGGTGGACGCAAAGACGGGAGAGGAGAAGTGGCGGTTCAAGACGGGAGGGGATGTTGACTCTTCCCCCACTGTGGCAGATGGCGTGGTATATATAGGGAGCTGGGACAAGAATCTGTACGCCTTGGATGCAAGGACGGGAGGGGTGAAGTGGCAGTTCAAGACGGGAGGCATTGTGGACTCTTCCCCCACAGTGGTGGGTGGAACAGTATATGTAGGAAGCAATGACGACTACCTATACGCAGTGGATGCGAGGACGGGAGAGGAGAAGTGGCGGTTCAAGACGGGAAACGATGTGGACTCTTCTCCGGCCGTGGGGAATGGTATGGTATATGTATGGAGTTGGGACAATAATTTCTATGCGGTAGATGAGATGACAGGCCAGGAGAAGTGGAGGTTAAAGACCGGGAGCACTGCGGAGTCCGCTCCCATCATGGCAGATGGCGTAGTATATGCCGGAAGCAACGACAACACCCACGTGGTGCGGTGACAGGTTCACACGACACTTGCTAAGGCCTCATGTAGAAATAAGGATTACACCCGGCTAGGATTCGAGAGAAAGCATCTCTCGACAACACCAGCCTAAAAGGTCCGCACCAGCCTTAAACCCATCGGTCAGGGGTTCAACCCCCCTATCCTCCACAATTATATTGCAAGGACTTAGCTGCTTCCTGGTAAACTTTTTCCTCATACCATCAAGTAGATACTCCAAAACAAGCCGAAACAAACAGGAGTGCCATAGAGAAGTCGTGCCCCAGAACCTCTCATAGAATCAACACTTGACACTAAACAGGAAAAATGGTAACCAGTGTCCAAAGGATTCTTAAACCATGTGTCATGGATTAGAATCCTTCATGCACACTATGTTATTATTTCCTCATCCAATCTTGAAGGTCTTTACCGTGCGCTGAGAACTATGTGGAGGCATGTTCAGACTTGATTAAAATAAGCCCCACCGGGCTCAAAGGAAATGCCTTAACGAAGAAGTGTGATGTGGGACGTTATGTCACGAAATTATGAATCTGTGTACCGGTTTGTGCCATCCGGTGCACTTCCTCCGATACTAATAATATTAACGGTCTTGTGGTCCTATGGTAAGGGCCTGGACATGTTTTTTGACGGGCCCGGTTTATATACCATAGCAGCCAGTCAGCACGACATACATGCCTTTCTTGGCCAGAACTGCTACTGGCGGCCTTTGACCAGTTACACCTACCAGCTCCTTTATACCGCATTCGGGATTGAGCCGTTGCCCTATCATATCTTTGATCTGGTCATGCACACCCTCAATGCCCTCTTGGTTTATCATGTGGCAAGAAAGCTCAGTAAAGACGGCGTTGTGGCCCTTGTGGCCGGGCTGATGTTTGCAGCCTTTTACCGCCATTCAGGGGTAATGTTCAGCGGCGGGCTCTTTTACGAGCTGGGTCATACCTTTTTTGGGCTGGTGGCGATTCTGTCCTTTCTTTACTTTCAAGATACGAACAAGATAGGCTACCTGGCCGCTTCACTGACTAGCATCCTTGTTGCCCTGACGCTAAAAGATAGCGCCATAGTTGTTTTCCCTGTTGTTATTGCGCTTGATCAATTCTACAGGCCGTATCCTCTGCCGAGGATAAGGTGGGGATTGATTTCTTGTCTTGTCGGCGTTGCGGTCGTTTACTTTGTCTTAAGGACGCATTTTCTGCCGTCTTCGGCTGGTGGCGCACATGAACTGCTGCATACAACATCCGATAAACTTGGCTGGCATGAGTCTTACAAGCAGATTCAGAAGGGGCTCTTCGTAAGTATTTCCAATATCTGCCCGGGGAAAGACCTGAGTTATATCTTCTATTTTGGCTTTATACTGTTTATCTGGAAGGCTGTAAAGCACAGACGTCTGGCTGTCACCACCGGTATACTGGTATTAATCTCTGTCTTCCCTCTTATATTCACAGAAGGTATTGCAAATAGGTATTTGTACTTCTCAACGGCGCTGTCGGTGATATTTCTCGCTGTTATTGTCAGATACTCTGCCAGTGCACTGGCAGCCCGCATGCTGCCCTCTTACGGGGACTTGGGTGCGGGGCTAGTTACGGGGGCCGTATTGCTTCTAATCGTGTCTTTTAACGTCCACAAGATTCACACCTATGAGCCGCAATACAGGGATGCAAGCAACCTTTTCAGGACACATCTAGAGGATATTGTTACAACCTTTCCAAACGGTACAAAGGATTATAACCTTTGTTTAATCAACACACCTCTGGACCTTCCGCGTGAACGCGGCGGCTTCCAGGTGTGGGAGGGGGGCAACATTAATTACATGCTATCGATTCTTTATGAAGAATCAAATAGCGTTGGTGTTGTAACACAATTGACCACGGACCTGGGATACCCCATATCCAGACATCAAGGAAAGATATCCAAAGAGATTTCAAACGATGAATTGAACATCATCAGCCAGGACTCTAAAAACAGGGTAATGGTCTTCAACCCCTACACGGAACACATGGAAGACATGACGGGTAAGACATCTCAAGAGATTCGAACGGCGATAGAGAGCACCAAAAGTTAGATGCAATACTTCCTGTCACGAAATTATGAACCGTTGTATCGGTTTGTGCCGCCCGGTTTACGCCATCCTGTACTAATAATATTAACGATTCTTTTTTGCTACGGT
Source organism: Planctomycetes bacterium RIFCSPLOWO2_12_FULL_50_35 (assembly GCA_001828605.1). GTDB lineage: Bacteria > Planctomycetota > Brocadiia > Brocadiales > Bathyanammoxibiaceae > 2-02-FULL-50-16-A. The sequence continues at coordinate 15,578 of MHZB01000100.1, forward strand.
GGAAGTCTGGACATGTTTTTTAATGGCGCTGGCCTTTACACTATATCGGCCAGTCAATATGATTCACACACTTTTCTCACGCAGACCTTCTTTTGGCGGCCTTTGGCCACCTTCGGATATCGTACGCTTTACGCATTATTCGGGATTAATCCGTTTTACTACCGTATTTTCGAGCTTACTATCCACAGCCTTAATGCCCTCCTCGTTTACTACATTGCAAGGAAGCTCAGTAAGGATAGCATTGTTGCCCTGACAGCAGGATTAATGTTTGCGGCCTTTTACTCCCATACAGGAACAATATTCAGCGGCGGGCTTTTTTACGAACCCGCTTACAGCTTCTTCTGCCTGGTGGCCATACTAACTTTTCTTCATTTTCAAGATACAAATAAGACAGGTTATCTGGCTGTCTCGTTGGCCAGCATCTTTCTTGCCTTACTAACAAAAGATAGTGCCCTGGTTATTTTCCTACTTATATTGACGCTGGACCAGATTTATAGGCCACATCCCTTGCCTAGAATACGGTTCGGGTTAATCCTAAGCCTTGTTGTGACCGGGGCCGTTTATTTTGTCTTGAAGACTAATTTCTTACCGTCTACTGCATATAGTGTACAGATATGGCAGCTAGCCGTTAAAGAATATGGTATCCACTATATGCTCAAGCAGATGTACCGGGCATTTTTCATAACTATTTCCAACGTATGCCCAGGCAAAGACTTGAGCGGTGTATTTTATCTGGCCTTTATAGTGTTTATCTGGAAGTCTACCAGGTATAGACATCTGGCTATCACGACGGGAACACTGTTGCTCGTTTCTCTTATTCCCCTTTTATCTATACATGGGATTACAAATAGATATTTGTACCTTCCGTCGGCTTTTTCGGTGATATTCCTTGCAGTTATTATAAGGTACACTGTTGGCGCACTAGCAACCCGCATACTACCCTCTTACGGGGAGCTGGGTGTAGGCCTGGTTACTGGTGCGGCATTGTTACTCATCATGTCCCTTAACGCCTATAGAATCCACATCTACGAGACACAGTACAGGGACGCCAGCAACCTTTTTAGGACACATCTTGAGGATATTGTTACAACCTTTCCAAACGGTACAAAGGATTATAACCTTTGTTTAATCAACACGCCTCTGGACCTTCCTCGTGAACGTGGCGGCTTCCAGGTATGGGAGGGGGGATACGTTTATCAGATGCTGTCGCTCTATTATGGAAAACCCGATAGTGTTGTTGAAGTAAAACAGTTGGCAACTGACCTGGGGTACGCCCTACCCAGGCACCAAGACAAGATATCCTCAATAATATCCACTGAGGAATTGGACCGTATTGGCCAGGACCCCAGGAATAAGGTAATGGTTTTTAACCCATATACAGAACACATGGAAGATATGACGGGGAAGACATCTCAAGAGATTCGAACTGCTATAGAGAATACTAAGAGTTAGATGCAATACTTCTTGTCGCGAGATTACGAATTGCTGTATCGGTTCGTGCCGTCCGGTGTACGTCACCCGATACTAATAATATTGACAATCTTGTTGTCCTATGGTGGAGGTCTAGATATATACATTAACGGCCCCGGCCTCTACACCATGTCTTTTGGTTTACATGATACGTACGCCTTTTGTGGTCAGCAATTCTTTTGGCGGCCCCTGAGCAATTTGGGGTATCGCCTTCTTTACACCGCATTTGGGACAGACCCATTACCTTATCATGTCCTTGACCTCAGTATACACGGCCTCAACGCCCTCCTGGTTTATTACATTGCCAGGAAGCTCAGTAAAGACAGTGTTGTGGCCCTTGTGGCCGGGTTGATGTTTGCCGCCTTTTACCGTCATTCCGGACTGTTATTCAGCACCGGGCTTTTTTACGAGCACGGTTACGTCCTCTTCTGCCTGTTGGCCATATTAAACTTTCTGCATTTTCAGGATACCAACAAGACAAGTTATCTGCTTACCTCATTGATCAGCATCTTCATCGCCTTGCAAATAAAAGACAGTGCCATGGTTGCTTTTCCCCTTATATTGGCACTTGATCAACTCTACAGGCCCTATCCATTGCCCAGGATACGGTGGAGAATAATACTTTGCCTCGTCGGCGTAGGAATCGTTTATTTCGTCTTGAGGATGCATTTCATGCCGTATTTAGGCAAGGGGGCATCAGCCTGGCTGGATCCAATTCACGGTCTTGGCGTTTTCAAGATGTTAAAACAGCTTCACAAGGCGCTGTATATAACCATTTCTAATGTCTGCCCGGGGAAAGACATGAGCAGTGTCTTTTATCTGGGCTTCGCGGTGTTTCTCTGGAAGGCCACTAAGCATAGACGCTTAGTTGTTACTACTGGAATACTGTTGGTTATCTCTATTCTTCCCCTTTTGGTTTCTTCAGGACTAGCAAACAGGTATTTGTACCTCTCAACGGCATTTTCGGTAATATTTCTTGCCATTATTATCAGATACACCGCCAGTGCACTGGCCGTCCGCATGCTGTCCTCTTATGGAGATTTCGGTGTGGGACTGGTCACGGGGGTAACATTACTGCTCATAATATCTTTCAATACATATAAGATCCAAGACTATGAGGCACAGTACCGGGAGGCCGGCTGCTTTCTAAGGTCAAACATTGAGGATATTGTGAACACCTTCCCAAACGGGACCAAGAATTTCAGGCTCTGTTTGATTAACACCCCTATAGAGATTTCGCGTGAAGACAGCGGCGTTCAGGTATGGGAGGGGCGAGACGTTAATTACATGTTGTCACTTTTCTATGAGGAACCCAACAGCATTGGCGAGGTGCGGCAGTTTACTACAGACTTAGGGTACACTCTACCCAGACATCAGGAGAGAATCTCTGAAATAATATCCAACGATGAGTTGGACACTATGAGTCGGGACCCTAAAAACAAGATAATGGTCTTCAATCCCTACACGGAACACATGGAAGAAATGACGGGCAAGATGTCCCAGGAGATGCGAACCGCCATAGAAAATACTCGGGGTTAGCTGTTGACAGCGGCATGCCGACGTGTTTGGGTTTATTATGGAGGACTTCTGCAGGGGCCCTTATTTCTTGAGGACGGATTTTATGGTGTCGTATACTCTCTCAGGCGTTATGAGATGCATACAAGACACTTTTTGGAAACAACTGGAGTCCAAACAGGGTACGCAATCATAGTCTGATTCAGGGAGCAGCTTTCTCCCTGTTCGCACGAATACCTCGCTCTCCAGTGTAGGGCCGAATAAGGCAACGATTTTCTTGCCCAGCGCCTCGGCGATGTGCAGACCGAGACTATCGTTGGTAACGAGCATCTTGCATGAATTTATCCACTCGATATATTCCTCTATGTGTTTAAGCCCTTTCTGCCAGGAGACTGTATACTCGTTTCCCAACATACTCTCCAGCTTCTTCCAGTAGTCCATTGGCCAGGCCTTATTCGGCCACTTCTCTCCTACTGCATGATTGAAACCGATGTCATACAGCACAGCGCCGCGCGGCTTGTAACCCAGTATCAATCTTTCCCCTTCCCACCGGAGACCAATCATCTCAAAAATGACTTCTTCCCAGTATTTTTTGTTCCTTTTCTTGGTATTCTTGTCGAAGGAGATATCTATGACCTTTTGGGCACCGTCGTAAGGTAGAGCGGTACCGGTCTCAGGGTCGAATCTGAAGCCGTACCGGCGCCATGCCTTAATCGTATCTGAAAAAGCACATATGCCCGGTACCTTTTCCAGATTTATTACGGTATCGAACCTCTCCGATTTTAGCTGCAACATAGACGTCAGATCGTAAACAAAGATGCGCTGTATATAAGAATTGCTCCTTAAAAGGGGGGCGGCCTTTTCGTCAACCAGCCAGCTGACGTGCGCATCTTTATAAGCATGAAGGATGACAGTGCTTCTTAAGACATCACCAAGACTGGGAACAGGTTCTGTCCCGGAATCCAATACCTCGGAATAACCAAGCTTGATAATGAGTACCTTAAGTTTGTCGTTCTGTGACATACGATTATCCATCTTCTATTCAGCGCCGGTACGGTTGTGGAGATAGCGGGCTTTTGTTTAGTAGCTCTTTTACTGTAAAGATTATATCCTCGGAACTTGGATAAAATTCTTTTTCCAGCTCAAAACTGCAAGGGGTAGGTGTATCTGCCGTGGCAATGCGCCGGATAGGGGCCTTCAGATAGCCCAGGGCATCGCTTGCCACCCGAGCGGCAATTTCCGCACCTACGCCGCAGTTTTTCCAACCCGTATCTGCAATAATCAGCCTGCCCGTCTTTTTTACCGAGTCAAAGATAAGCTCGTCGTCGAGAGGGGACAGGGAACGAGGGTCAATTATTTCTATATCTATGCCATCCTTCTCCAGGCTTTCAGCCGCTTTACATGCTTCATAGGCCATGTGGGAAATCGCCACAACTGTGGCGTCCCTACCTTTCCTCCTTATGACCCCTTTGCCTATAGGGATTACGTACTCCTCCTCCGGCACATAACCGGACTGATCAAACAACCACCGGTGTTCGACAAATATTACCGGATTCTCGTCGGCGATGCTGGCAAGGAGGAGTCCCTTGGCGTCGTATGGTGTGCTGGGCATCACTACCTTTAGTCCGGGAATATGCACAAACAGGGCCTGCAGGCTCTGGGAATGCTGGGCCGCCGCCCCCCATCCCCTGCCTATGATGCAGCGTATGGTTAGGGGGACATTTACCCTGCCCCCAAACATGAACCTCCACTTTGCCGCATGGTTGACGATTTGGTCCATGGACATGGGCAAAAAATCCATCCTCATATGTACCAGCACAGGCCGCATACCGGCTAGGGCTGCACCGATCATTATCCCGGTAATACCATTTTCGGCAATGGGTGTATCAAAGACACGCTGCCGACCAAACCTCTCCGCAAGACCCTTGGTAGTCCCGAATACCGCACCGGGGTCGTCAACCCCCTGGCCTGCCACAAAGACACGACTGTCCCTTTCCATTGCCTGAGCAAGGGCTTCCCTAAGGGCTTCTCTGTAGGTCCGTGTCCTCTTTCCCTCGGCGGCCGGCCCGGAAGCCCGGGTGGACTCAACTTTATCTACCGGTAGATCCATAACAGTCTTATTTTATTTACCCTAACTGTAGCCAATCTTTTTCATGTAAATAAGCACCAGGCTATTTTCTAATAAACGTCTTCATAGAGTTCGGTTGGGCTGGGAAGTGGGCTGTTCTTGGCAAAGATGACGGCTTCTTCTATTTCTTCGTCCACCTGCCTGGCCAGTTCAAGCATTTCTGACTCTGGCAAGACGTTTTCGTCCAAGAGCAGTTCTCTAAATCGCTTTACAGGGCACCTCTTAACCCACTGATCCAGTTCCTCCCGGGGTCTGCATCCCTTTTCTACGTCACAATCCGGTCCTACATGGGCCTTCCACCTGTAGGTACGACATTCCATAAAGGTAGGGCCTTTCCCGCTCCTGGCTCGGTTAATGGCATTTCGTGCCGTCTCAAAAACTGTTATCACATCGTTGCCGTCCACACACACACTTGGCATCATGTAGCCTTCCGCAAGGCAGGCGATGTCGTTATTGGAGTGTCTGGCAGACTGATGGGAGTTGGTGGCATAAAAGTTATTCTCACAAACGAAGACTACGGGTAATTTTTTAAGGGAGGCAAAATTAAGGCTTTCGTGAAAAGACCCTTCATCTACGGCTCCGTCACCAAAGAATGCCACGGAGACCCGCTCATTTCCCTGCATAACCGATGCCAACGCCGCCCCTACCGCCAAGGGCAGTCCTCCACCCACAATGGCGGAAGTTCCCAGAACGCCGTTTTCCGGGTCCACCAGATGCATTGACCCCCCTTTGCCCTTGCAATACCCCGTTTTTTTCCCATAAAACTCAGCCAGCATGAGCCTCATGTCCATACCTTTGGCGATGCAATGTCCATGCCCCCTGTGGTTGCTGGAGACGTAATCGTCTTTCCGCAAGTTGAGACATACTCCGGTAGCTATGGCCTCATGACCTATGTAAAGATGTACCGGGCTTCGCATATCCTGCGCAGGATAGAGTTCCACCACCTTCTCTTCAAATTTGCGGATCCTCAGCATGAGCAGGTACATCTGACGCAGGGTAGCCGGTGGGGGTAGTGCTGTTTGCTTTGTGTAGGAATTTCCCAAGAGTGTGTACCTCTAGCCTCTCAAAAGTGCCTGCCTGTGTACGGCGCGTAGAATAAAAGTTGTTTCAAACTGTTCATCACAATGGCCCTGCCTCACCTTTATCTGATAACCTTCTCAGCAACCAAATCATCCATAACATTGAATTTTATGTCCACGGAGGTGTGTCCAAACTCCTGCAATCTATTTGTCTTTACCTTTAAATCACACGGATTACAATGGCCGAAAACGTCGCATTTCCTGTATACGTCTTCTATCTGGAAGTCGGGGTCCAGGGTGTGGCCAATCGGGTCTCTTCCCGCATATAAGTCGCTGTGGCATCTATACATATCCCCGTTCGAACCGATAAGTAATTCTGTAGTCTTACACAAAACCCTCTTTTTGAACTTCTTGTCGCAGGCGCCTTTGTACCGATAAGTACCGTACATTTTCCCCTGATACTCTCCAAGAAATTCCTTTGTCCTGAAATCTATACCCAAGGCTTTGCATTTCTTCTGTGCCTCCAGGATAATATCTTCCTGTGCGGGATGCGTTACACCCCATATTCCGACACTGAAACCCGCTTCCTGCAGCTTAAGTGTTTTTTGAATGGTTTCTTCCAAGTCCATCACCTCAGGGTGATAACTTACCCTGATGGAGGCGTAAGGGGCATTCCTCCTCAACCTGTTTGGATCCACATTGGCTGCGAACGCGTCAACGTCAAATTGGAGGTTGGTTAATATATCTATGTTCAGTTCCGGGCGTATGTTGTTAATTATGTAGATAAAGTCTTTGTGTATGGACGGCTCTCCGCCTTGCAGAGTAATCGGCAAGTCATCTCTGGAGACGATGCGATTCAGACCTCTGACAACGTCTCTTCCGGAGAGACGTTGTCTTGTTAACGTGCCTCCCTCGAAGTAGTTTATACAATAACTACAACGGTAATTACAGGCCAAGGTAAGAAAGACGGCAATATAGTTGTAACTGTTAGGAATCACAATCTCTTTCATAGGGTGACCCTTTTTGCGAGTTGATTGTACTTTTCCCTCCGCAGTATGTGCACTTCCAAGAGTAACCGTAAAAATGTTTCAGATACGGCAAATATATTTTTTGTTGAAAACGCCTTGGGGCTGCCGTAGGCCCTCTCCCGAAGGAACATTTCAGTCTCAATAAAACTGTGCCCTGACCTCAAGAGCCTCACAAGGATTTCTGCCTGATAAGCGAAACCGAAGGTGGACATGGGTACTGCCTTAATTACGGTGCGCTTATGAATCACACAGCCATTATAATATTTTAATCGCAGGTTAAATGCAATATTCCATATGGTAGTGAAGACCCTTGAGACGATTTGTCTGAAAAGGGGCCTGATGGATAAATTAGCAGTGTACGGAATGATGATGTCCGCCTTTCCTATCAAATTGGACATATTTTCGATAGACTTTCCTAGGACCTCGTTGTCCCCCGGGAACATCACCACATATTCCTTCTCTGCCAGTTCGACACCCTTTTTGTAATTGTAGCCCAGTCCCATGTTTCTAGCGTTGTGGACGACCTTTATGTGGCTGTTTCCCCTGCTTAATTCTTCGGCGATACTTCCGGTTCTATCATTACTATGGTCGTTGATAATTATAATCTCGTAATCGTCAAGTTTGTCGTTGACGGCCCTTACGACTTCCCCCACGGCAGCCGCTATGTTTCCTTCCTCATTATATGCAGGGATGATTACAGAGAGCGAAGCCATTATTTACGACAAACTATTAGATGAAGTTAACATGTGGGTGCGGACACTTCAGCTCCCAGAGGTAGCGGTTTATTTCGTCAAGCCGGCAGGCCTTGCGGCACTGTGACACATCGAGCTCCGTATCAACGTAGTTAAGGACCTGTTTCCGTCTTTCTCCCTCCCAAATCTCAGAAAATGAATTCTCGTAAACGTTGCCGTAGCAAAAACGTTCATCCCCAAGGAATGCGCTGCAGGCGTACACATTTCCGGCGGCGTCTATATAAGTAAAAAATGGCAGTCCCAGGCATCTTTCGTAGGGCCTGTCGTCTTTCAATTTTTGCATCGTGTGGGCGCGAAAGAGTATCTTTAGTTGTCCGTTGGCCATTTTCAAGAGCTGTTCCTCAAGATAACGGTATCTGCCATAATCAAAGTCTTTATCTATTGTAGATGAGCTTAAGGGATGTTGGGAAAATGGCTTAATGGTCAGATAGTCCACGCCGACATCTCTCAACCTCTCTGCCAGCACGGTTGCCTCTTGATAATTTTGCGGCAACAAGAGGAACTGCACCCCTATGGTACAGGCAAGACGGTTCCTTTTCTTAAGCTCCACCGCATCGGAGAGGTTTCGTAGGACTTTGTCAAAATCACTTGCGGGAGAACGATGCACCTTCGCGTAAGTCATATTCGTACCTGCATTTAAGCTCACGCGCATCCAAGATAACGCGGCCAGGAATTCTTTATCCATGCACCTGTCGAGAAGGACCCCGTTTGTAGTAATTGAAACGTCTATGCCGGCATCCGCAGTGTGCCTGACTATTCTACCGATGTCCTTATGCAGTAGCGGCTCTCCCTCCCCCGCGTACATTACGCCCTTGACCTCTTTCCGGGCCATTTCAGAAATGACGTCCAAGAGTACGTCAGTTCTCAGGAAGTGCGGCCTGTAGTCCAGATACTCCAGGGCGCAAAACACGCACCGATGGTTGCAGGCCCCTGAGGGGGCTATCTCTACATATATCGGGTATATATTCTCCCCCTCCAGCCACTTGCTGACTCTCGAAACATGGTACATAAGTTTGTGGCTGTCTATCCGCAGATTATCCATTCTTAGAAACCCTCAATACCGCACACGCTGCCTGGAGGAAATAATCCTCTGCTCGTAAAGATATAATCTCTTGCCGGAACCCACGTTGAATTGTCGTCACACCCGTATCGGCCTTTTCAGTAATTCCCATTTTATACCCATAAGAAAGAACTTCAGTGACTTCCAGAATCCCATCTTCGCCGGATATATTTTTGTCTTCAACAGGTACCCCTGCACAAAGAAATACAGCAGAAATACGGCCGCATTTGGGAGGTGAATCAGAAACCTTATTGCGATGTTTCGCATCCACGGGAAAGCCACTACGACAGTGGCCAACTCCGAGAAATTGAAAAGTAACTCCTTTTCCTTTTCATCAAAGCAATTTAAAGGTGAACGATTCTGGTAATAAGGATATATGTCGAATGTTCCGTCAACAAGGTTGTTATCTATACAATACTCCCCAAGCTCCGTACCCGGATACGGATAATAACTCGAAAAGAGGGCGTAGGTCACCTTTGCCTTTATATTGAGATCGAGTGTTTCTATATCGTCCTTCATGCCGCCGTTAGGTAAAGCCACGATGTTATTACAAAAAGTTGAGATACCATATTTGTGAAAGAGGTGAAAGCCTTTTATTACCTGGTCGTTGGTCATCTTCCTCTTCAACAACTTCTCCCGGACCTCCGGATTACCGGCCTCTATGGACATGCTGACCGACCTGCACCCTGCCTCTTTAAGCAGTTTTACTATATCTTCCTTGACCAGATTTACCCTGGTATAGCACTGGAAGGGCAGATTTATTTCCTTTTTATATAGTTCTACAAACCTTAGTAACCAATCGTCAATTTCATACACGAAAATATCGTCGTAGAACTTGACAAACTCAAGGGGGTATCTACTTCGGACGTCATGAAGCTCGGCAATAACCCTTTCTACGCTGTGTCTCCTCAGGAATTTCCCCTTACCTTCGTAAAGTTTTTGGTAGGAGTAGTTGAAGCAGTAGGTGCAGTGGTAGGGACACCCTCTGGTGGTAATAAAACTTTTGATTGGGAACTCCCCCATCTCTGTTATATCGTAGATTATATTTCTATCCGGAAATGGCAGCCTATCCAAATCCTGATAAAAAGGGCGCAGCTCTGCACCTTTGCCTCCATTATTTGCCAGGAGTATGTTTGGTATATTGCCTGCATCCCCACCATTTTCGAGGGTATTTAAAAGCTCCACAAATGCCTCATCACCCTCACCTTTGCATATGGCATCCAGACCGCCTTTTCCGACAACCTTCGGAAAGAACGTGGGGTGTGGGCCGCCCATTATGGTAAATATATTCTTGTGTCTTTTCTTTACTTCTTCGTTAAACTTTAAGTAATTGGTGTGTTCCCCGGTGGTGGTACTGTAGCACACCATATTGGGCTTCATCTTGTTTATTTTGTCCAGGACGTCTTCTTTCTGTAAAATGCCCAGTGACACCTCATGCCCGTTATTTTTAGCCAGAGCCGATAGGAGCATTATCCCTAAAGGGTCTATGAAATGTATCGTATTAACTACAAAAAGTACCCGCATGTACGGAAAGTTCCTTCCCGGTTAATATCGGACTATTAATGCTAGAGACCGTCTAACCCTGCACCTTGGTATCAAGCCCCTAGTTCACCGAACTAAAAGGCCATATTACACCGTTTAAAACCTCTGGAAAACTCTGTACAGTTGTCATTCTGAGGAAGTGGAAACGACCGAAGAATCTATATATTTGGGAGATTCTTCGCTTCGCTCAGAATGGCACAGGGTGTTGTGGCCATTTCTCAAAGGCTATTATTCGTAATTTAATCATAAAACAGCCTTATTTGTCACGTTTTTTTATAATATAACGTCTGCGATGGCGGAAAACCAAGGAGATTCCTTGCGCCTACTATTACTTTTGCTGCGATGTAAAGAAGACGCTGATCAATCACGTACCTGCCGCCGGACTGTTTTAACTGCCGCATCTTGACAAGGCGGTCCAGACGCGCATTCAACATCTCCTCTACGCCGTACAGGGACACAATGTCGGAAGCCCTCAACTGCTGGGCCCTATCAATTTCGTTGAGTATCCGGATACGTCTGGCGGTCTCACTCATATTGAAGATATGGAAATAGCAATATGATAACATATTATACACAATAAGGCTGTAAACCGCCATCCATATCAGTTCAGACGGTGTTAATGTAAGATGGCGAACGACCTGCCACCATACAGCCGCTGCCATAGGTATGTGTCCTGCTGCGACACAGACGGCAAAGATTACGTGCCTCGAAGTATCCGGACGATATCTTATAAATAGGCGTGAGAACGCCATTTGCAGGGCCAACACCAGTATGGGCGAGCAGACAAGCACTAGAAAAAGTTTCACGGAAGGATCCATCGTTGTCATCCCCCTATCGTGGGCAGGCCCAACAAGATGCGCAAAAATCTATTGAACCGCACCAGCAAGAGGCCCCGCCAAGTCAATCTGAACCAGCCGTCCGATTCCACGGCCAGGTAGCCGTCCTTTAAATCCCTAAGGCGGGCCTCCAAAAGGTCCTCAACGGTAAAATGTGAACGCAGTTCATTAGACGTTAGACCTTGCGGGGCCGATGATTCAACGACTAAAAGTATGGCAAGCGACGGGCTTACGGCTTGAATCGCCGGATAACTTAAGATATAGGCCCCGGCGAGAGAGAAATGTAATAGGAAGACCAGCGGCCAATCAAACGCGGATATTGGGATAACACCCGTCCCTCCCGGCAAGAGTCCAAACCAATTTAGACCTAAACCTGCAATGCCAATAACGGCTGGAATGATAAGAAAAATTAGAAATAGAATGATAACTTCTTTCCTGGGATGATACCATCGCCATACCAAAATATGTAAACCCAGACAAATAATAAAAATTAAAACACCAATGATTAAGATGTAATGGCTCATACGCCTTGCCTGTTTTATCCCTTTACAGGTAGCATTAGCCTGGCAGCTAATCCCACAAAGCTGTCCAGTGGATTACTAACTGTCTCAAAGCTCTTCTTCCAGTAAACTAGAAATCTCTTGCCTTAGTACCTCACTTGGTGGTAT
>MHZB01000101.1 GCA_001828605.1 Planctomycetes bacterium RIFCSPLOWO2_12_FULL_50_35
GGAACCAAAAATAGGCAGGCAAGAGGGTTTAATGAAAACCTTGGAATATTTCGCCCGAAAGATACAGAGTCAAACTGTATGACCTTATGATATTGTGACCGATGGGAGCAGGCGGCTGGCCCTTGTATACACCCTACAGAGTGACCCCGGATGAAGAAATTGTTCGCAATCGCAGGAAGCCCAAGACGCGGAAGTAACTCGGAACTCCTTCTGGATGAGGCAGTAAAGGCGGCCAAAGATGCAGGGCTTGAGACGTGTAAACTTGTGGTCAGCGACCTCGGCATTTCACCCTGTACGTCGTGCGGCGGTTGTTGGGAAACCGGGGATTGCGTCATAGAAGACAAGATGCAGGAGGTCTACAAGAAGCTCCTTGACGCAGACTATGTAGTGATTGCATCGCCGCTGTATTTCTTGGGTATAAGCGCCCAGCTTAAGGCCCTTATTGACCGCTGTCAGGCCCTGTGGGCGCGGCGGTTTATACTCAAAAGACCTTTAAGGAACGGTCATAAGCAGCCTAAGGGACTCTTCATCTCCACTGCGGCCATCAGTGAGGCGGATGACAAAATATTTTCCGGCTCCAGACAGACCGTGAGGGCCGTGTTTAATGCCCTTGAGATAGAATACGCAGGTGAGCTCTTCTTCAAGGGTCTTGAGGAACGAGGCGCCGTTACGTCACACCCGGAATTTCTAAAACAGACCTACAAGGTTGCCAGAGAGCTTATAAAGAAATAGAGGGGTCCTGCAAGGTTACCTTTTCTATAGTCCTTGGGAGACCCCTGAGAAAATCTGCGTCCGCCTTAGGCGGATTATTTTGAGAGAGCGAAACGGTAGACAACGAAATTTATTTCGTTGAATCAACGACCTAAAGGTCGTTGTCTACCTTACGGACTCCAAGAACCCCTCTGTATTACGCCCAACCTAAAGATTAACTGGCTGGCACGGACGGTTTAGCCCCAGGAGAGACAACTTTCTGAGCCTTTTCCTGGTTAGGTGTAGCAGGCAAAAATTACCTCTTGACAGTGGACAGACAGAGGAGTTAAAATCCTGAAAGTTTTTCTACGGGTGTCCATATTTACGTGGACTAATAGGGAAGATGGTGTGAGGCCATCACGGACCCGCCGCTGTATTCGGTGACGAACGCTGCAATTTACCACTGTCCGCTTGTGGCGGATGGGAAGGCGCAGTCAGTAGGATGACCCGATAGTCAGAAAACCTGCCTGTGGAGACTTATAGACTTCATACTGGTATTCCTCGTGGTTAGGGAGGCATGAAGTGTTGCATGAGATTAGCCCGTATCTTCTTTTCGTTTGCGTGAAGAGGATGCGGGTTTTTTGTTGGGAGGAAAAGCCGGGGACATAAACTAATTAAAAACTGAATTTGTGCAAGATGTAAGGGAAGGCAGTTATAAATCTGCCGCTGCCCCGCAACTGTAACGGGGACGAAACCTGTATGCATGCCACTGTCCGTTTGTGGCGGATGGGAAGGCACAGGGAGTAGGATGAACCGGTAGCCAGGAGACCTATCTTGCACGTTAACGTCATCCCGTTTCCGAGGGGAAGGGAGGGTAGTCGTGCGGTATATCTTCTGCTGCATAATCTGTTTGCTCGTTTTTTCCGGCACCGTGCAGGCAAGTGTTAACGATAGTGAAGTAGGCCTCCAGGATCTGATGGAGGAGATTAAGTCCATGAAGGCGCAATTAAGTAGTAATGAGGAAAAGGTGAAGGCCATGGAGGAGGAACTGAAGATGTACCGCAGTACCGCCCCCTCACCTGAGGTCGCCGGGGCAGAGATAGAGGCTGAAGGCCCCCTCCCCCCCGAAAAGAAGGAGCGCCTTGAACAACGCATAGATAGGCTTGAGGATTTGTCAGGAAAGATGTTCCTCCTTGAGCCAGTTGAGGAGATAAAAAAGGTCAATGAATGGGTCTGCCCAGACGGGCACATCTATGACCACCCGAGCCCCGATGGCAGGTGCCACATCTGCGGCAAGCCTCAGAAAGAAAGGTTGGCCTACAGAAAGTTCAAGTACGCCCGCAAGGAGAGTGTTTCCGACCGGATAGGGGGCATGATGGAGGAAGAATTTAAAAAGCGGGTCTCCGTCGGCCTAAGCACCACGGGCGTTTTGCAGCAGACGGTAAACAGCCCCAAGGGCAAACACGATGATACGTCCGCAGAGGGGTCTTTTGACCTCTTCTTTCTCCACAGGCCGATGGTTAACTCCATACTCTTCGTTGACCTGGAGTCCATCGGGGGCAGCGGTCCTGACATCTTTTCGGGCACCCCCAATAACCTGAACGACGACGTCTCAAGGGGTTCCCATCAGGACACGGATGGGCTGGACAGGGTGAGCGTCAGGGAGGTCTGGCTGCAGTCCACTTTGATGCAGGACAGGCTCCGTATGGTGGCCGGAAAGATAGACCTCACCAATTACTTCGACATGAACGAGGTGGCCAATGACGAGACCACCCAGTTTCTTATGAGCGCCTTTGTCAATAACCTGGCCCTTTCCGTCCCTGACAATGCGCCGGGTCTGGTCGGCTACTTTGACACAAAAAAGGGCTACAGCTTCGGTCTCGGGCTTCAGAGCAACGATAACTCGGGCAAGGCCGTTACCGACAGGCTATACGGGATAGCTGAGGTGGATTACTATGCCCCAAAATTCCTCTTTGGTCTTGGTGGAAACTACAGACTGTGGGGCAGATACAACGGCGACACCAAGAGCCGTGCCGCTGGGTTGAGTTTCGACCAGCAGCTCACCCAGAGGCTCACTGCATTTTCCAGGTTCGGCATTACCGGCAACACGGTCCCGGACGAGGTGGAATGGGCGTGGAGCCTTGGCCTTGGGCTGAGGTCGCCGTTCTCATCCAGGAGGTACGACCACACGGGCCTGGCCTTCTCCCAACTGAAGATGCCTAACGGGAAAAAGGAGAATTTGGCCGAGACCTATTATAGTTTCTTCATAACCGACCACATGAACATTTCCCTTAACTCGCAGGTAATCTTCGACTCCGTCAGGGGTCTCGATGACCCTGAAGACTCGGATTACCTATCCACTTTTGGACTCAGAATGCAGATGGACTTTTAACGTTAAAAAGGAGGTATGATTATGGCAAGGTTCCTTGCAGTGGTCGTCTTTCTTGCAACAGTAGTGGCATCCCCCCTCTATACGGAGGTAAATGCCGCATCACTGTCGGGAAGCGACATGAGTACCCTTGTATTTGTTACCAATAAGGACAGTAACGACGTCGTCGCAATTGACACGGCGACCGGCATGGTGGTCAGCCGCTTCGATGCAGGGCCGTGGTGCGCCCCTCATATGTCTATGCTCTCCCACGACGGCAAAAAACTGGTAGTGCCGGGTACCAAGAGGAATGACCTGATGGTATTTGACGTTGCCTCAGGCGAGATGCTGGCAAAGCTGGACGTGGGAATGAGCCCTGAACACTTTGACATCTCTCCCGATTCCAAGCTCGCCTATATCGGCAATTTTGACGGAGGCACGGTTTCTGCCGTAGACCTTACCACCTTCAAAGAGGTGGCCCGAATTGAGGGTTTTGCAGAGCCCCATGGGGTAACGTTCCTGCCCGATGGTTCAAAGGCATATATTGCCAACTTCGGCGCCCACGAGGTGGGAGTGGTGGATACAAAGACCCACGGCCTCATTAAGCGGATTGCAGTAGGGGGAGACTTTAAGGTGGCTGCACTTAACCCCGACAGATACCTTTCGGAGATAAAGGGCATAGCCAACGTAACTCTCACTAATGACGGCCGGTACGGTTACGCCGCTGATGGTGACTCCGGAACGGTGGCGGTAATAGACACCGGCACAGACAGCGTAGTAACCCACATCACGGTGGGTACGGAGCCATGGCGCGCATATGCCTCGCCTGACAGCAGGTTTATGCTGGTTCCAAATAATGGTGATGGAACTATCAGCGTCATAAGCACAGACGCCAACAAGGTTGTTGCCACCCTGAAGGGAGGGGCCGGAATGACCGGCATCAACTTTGTAAACGGCGGGGAAAAGGCCTACGCCATTTCCAGCGAAGAAAGTGCCGTAACCGTGTACGACATGGGCAAGATGAAGGAGACGAAGCGGCTGAAGCTGGGCTATCAAATAATGCTGGAGACGGCATCTACCGGCCCAGCAGGGGAGAAGGTCTATCTGGCATGCTCCACCGCCAACTCTCTGTACGTGATAGATGGAGCGACTGATAAGGTCTCGGTCATCCCCAATGTGGGTCACAGCCCCTGGGCGGTGACTATGCTGGGAGGCTATAACTACTGTCATTAATCCGGGAAGAAGTACTGACCGGCTGATTTACGTCCTCGTTCATAGGGTATGGCGGGGTTTCATGCCCCGCCATACGGCTTGACCGTAGCGTGCGAGCAAGCTCGCACGTTTAACGCGGCGGCGAGTCGCGCTTCGCATCAGGTGGACTGTTTGCACACAGACTTCTGCAATAACCTAGTCTTAGGAAACATTGTGAGAAAACTGTCAACCGCTGTTTTTAGTTGCATTTCTTTACCGGTATTCACAGCCGTCTCGGCCTCATTGTTCCTAAACCCCACGGCCATGGCCCACCATAGGGGGCAGGACGGTACTGCGGTTCTGGAAGGGGAGGTTACTGCCCCTGTTAAGGAGATAGCGGTAAAGTATGACGAAATTCCTGTGGATAATGGCGGTTGCTTATCCGGTGCGGTGAGTCTCCTCGTTGCTAAAGATGCGGCAGGCGTCAAGGACGCCGTAGTATACATAAAGGGTATACAAAGGGGAAAGGCCCACACAAGGTTTGCAGGGGAAGAAACTCCCTTTGTGATAGACCAAAAGGATTATGTCTTTGTCCCTCATGTCACCGTGGTACCGGTGGGGAGTGCGGTGGAGATTAAAAATTCCGACCCCGAGGTGCACAACTTGCACTCTTTTTCGACCAAGAACGCATCGTTTAACGAGGGCATAGCGGCGGTAGGCGGGCCTATCCAAAAAAGGTTTGCTTTTGTAGAGGCGGTGCGGATTGGGTGCGATATACATAAGGAAATGGCCGCATGGATAGTGGTCAGGGATAACCCTTATTATTGTGTAACGGGCGAGAATGGCCGCTTCAATATTGAAGGTATCCCTCCCGGTTCGTACAAACTAGCCGTCTGGCATGAGGATTTTGATAGAGAAGAACTTTTAGCCCTCTCCACAGAGGTAAACGTTGAACCCGGCAACGAGCTTGTTGTTGACTTTTACCTTTCTCATAAGAGATTGGGTCCCTGAAAGGCCCTGCACAAGATTCGGAAATTCTTTCGCAGCCCTATAATTTTCCTTCCGGTAATAAATATTGCTACACCTTCTATTCGTAATTACCATCCTTACTCTTGGCAGCAGTTCTTACGCAGAGAAATCTCAACCCCAGGAATTTACCAATACTGAGATGGAATCTGCAGTGGAACTGGAGAAGGCCGTCCGCGCAGTCAGGGAGTCGTACTATACGGAGGATAGAGAAGCGGTTACGATGGAAGCCCTGGGGAATGCCTCGCTGGAAGGCCTGGTTAGTTCATTGGATAAAGACAGCATGCTTGTTGACCGCGAACCATCATCCCTGGATTTCGTCCGCGGGCTCAGAGAAGAGGGTTCTATCACCGAGACCAGGTTATTAGAGAAAAACAGTGCCTATATCAAGATAAATTTCTTTGGCAGAAGGACGGCGGTTGATTTTGGAAATGCCCTGAACCACCTTGGTGACGGGAAGGTTAGCGGTCTGATAATAGACCTGCGCGATAATCCCGGGGGCGTCTTACAGAGCGCGCTTGACGTACTTGGTTATTTTGTGCCAGGCGACAGACTGCTGATAACAGAGGTGCACAAAAATGGACGCAAACAATACTTTTCTCAAGATAAGACCCAGCCGGCCCTCACCAACGACCTCCCAATAGTAGTGCTCATAAACGCCTCTACCGCCAGCAGCGCCGAAATAGTCGCTGCGACCCTCAGGCACTATAGGGGCGCCGTCATAGTCGGGCAAAGGAGCTACGCCAAGGGCACTATCCAGGAAGTAATACCCCTGAGTGAGAAGAAGACGTTGGTGCTCACTACCGGGGAGTATATACTTGTTGATGGTTCCTCACTCAGAGACACGGGCATCGTACCCGACCATCTTGTTGAAGGCAAAGAAAGACAGCTTGAGACCGCCGTATCCATCCTCACAGGGCGTTGACGTTGCTTGACAAATAGCCTCAAATGAATTATTTTGCCGTTTTATTGATTACGTTGCGTTGTATGGAGGAGGAAGTAAGGATTGGCAGGTGTGGAAAGGCGCTGTCCCGGCGAGCAGTTCTCTATAAGTGTTACAATATGCCGTGCAAGACAAAAGAGATACTATCCACAGTGTAAGGTATGTGAGTACAGCGATACTAAGATGTCAGCGACAATATCACAGCGCCAAAGTCTCATAAGACCCGACATATTTAAGGGTTATGATATAAGGGGGCTTTATCCAGAAGAGGTTAACGAGGATGCAGCGAAGCGTATCGGCTCTGCGATTGTCCACTTTCTCAAACAGCAGAAGGGGACGATAAAGAACATCGTGGTGGGCAGGGACATGCGGGATTCCTCCACCCCGCTTGCCCAGGCACTTATAGAAGGTATCACTGCTGCCGGCGTAAACGTAACGGATATTGGCGTCGTCTCCACGGATGTCACGTACTTTGCCGTGGCAAAATACGGTTATGACGGCAGCGTAGCGGTCACGGCCTCCCACAACCCTGCAGAGTACAACGGGTTCAAGGTATGCCGGGAGCATGCCATGCCCGTAGGGCTTGAGACGGGTCTGGCAAAGATAAGGGACATTGCGATGCGCCCTCCTCTCGCAACTGCCGAACGCCCAGGCAGGATAACCAAGAAGGACATAATGGAGGAGTATAAAGAGCACGTCCACTCCTTCATCCGCCAGATACGGGCCATGCGCATAGTGGTGGATGCCGGGAACGGTATGGCCGGCAAGATGGTGCCCATCATATTTAAAGGACTTCCCATCGAGATAATCCCGCTCTACTTCGAGCTTGACGGAAGCTTTCCAAACCATGAGGCGAATCCGTTGAAGCTCGAAAACCTCAGACGTCTGCAGGAACTTGTGCGTGAGGAAAAGGCCCAGCTGGGTGTGGCATTCGACGGCGACGCCGACCGCGTGGCCTTTGTAGATGAGAAGGGTGAGGCAATCGGCAGCGACATAATTACCGCCCTCATCGCCAGAGAGTTTCTCGGTGAGGATAAGGGAGCGGCCGTTGTCTACGACCTGCGCTCAAGCTGGGCGGTAAAGGAAGAGATAGTGAGAAATGGCGGAGTCCCCTGCCGTGAGAAGGTGGGCCACGCCTTTATAAAGGCCACTATGAGGGAGAGAAACGCCGTATTCGGCGGCGAGCTGTCCGGGCACTACTACTTCCGCGACAATTTCTATGCAGATTCAGGCATGATTGCCTTTATTGAAATACTTAATATCCTTGGCCGGAAGAGGGTGAGCATGTCCAACCTGGTGGCGCCCCTCAAAAAATACTTCTCAAGCGGCGAGATAAACTTCACCGTAGAGGACAAGGACGCAAAGATAGACGAACTTGCCAGGAGCTTCGGCG
>MHZB01000102.1 GCA_001828605.1 Planctomycetes bacterium RIFCSPLOWO2_12_FULL_50_35
AGTCGCTCTGCTCCCTCAGAATGACAATTATACAGACTTTTTCAGAGGTCTCAGAAAAGAATCGGAGAGAAATTCCTCAAAAATTTTCAGTTGTCACTTGACAAGCTGTAGTGTATAGTGTATAAGTTGGTACAACATCTAGCAATACTAAATATTGTACATTAATAACCAACGCAGTTATTTAAATATAGATGTTAATCTTGAGATAATTATTGTTATTTCAAGATGTTAAATAGGGGATCGTTCGTAGGGTCCCAGTATCTTGGGGTGGCAGTACTGCATTAGATAACCTTATTCTAAGGTGTGCTAAATGCGACAGCAGGGGAGAGAGAGTTTAAGGCGGATGAATTCACGCGTCTCTACGTACATAGCCTTGGGCTCAACGAACTCCTGAAGCGCATGAACCCATAAAGGCTCTAAATGCAGTGCCCCTATTGCAAACAAGACAATGACAGGGTAATAAACTCCAGACCCTCGGCTGACGGCCTCAACATAAAGCGCCGCCGCGAGTGCCTGAATTGCAAGAGACGCTACACCACCTATGAGAGGATGGAGGAAACCCCTCTAAAGGTGATAAAAAAGGATGGCCGCAGGGTGGCCTTTGACAGGAACAAGATTCGCGTCGGACTGGAGAAGGCCTGTGAGAAGAGGCCCGTATCCGCCGACACTATTGAACTCACCGTCTCTGAGATAGAGCGGGACATGTACAACAGATTTGACCGCGAGGTGCCCTCCAAGTACATCGGGGAACAGATAATGCAAAGACTGAAGACCCTGGACAAGATAGCGTACGTGAGATTTGCGTCCGTTTACCGTGAGTTCAAAGACATCACCGAGTTCATGGAAGAGGTAAAACCCCTGATAAAGGGGGAAGGGAAGAAGAAATAGGAATTTTCTTGGTTGTGTAGCGTGCGAGTTTATCTCGCACGTGCGACACAAGGTCATACGCTACATAGTTGTCTACAAATTTTTGGTTTCGCACGGAGGTAGTAATTATGTCCGGATGGCATGACTTAAGATTCATCGATTCTGTTGTAGAGAAAGGCACTATAGGCGCTTATATTTTATCTCGTGGCGGAGATTGCCCAAATTACTATGTCGGAAGATCTGACAATGATATAGGAGAGCGTCTGCACGACTACCAGAATAGTTATTATAACTACTTTCGGTTCACACCAGCAAATTCTCCCACTTCCGCTTATTACTATGAATGCTATTGGTATCACAAATATAAAGATTCTCCCGAATATATCTTAGATAACAAGTGTCACCCGGATGCACCCGACGGCAGTTATTTAAGCTGTCCTGTTTGTGGTCTCTCATCACAGAACCCATTTTTTGAAGCTTTGACCGGACGGTTGAGGAGATAGCTGTAGCGTGGGAGCTTGCTCCCACGTCTTGAAAGAAAACAGACGTGCGAGCAGGCTCGTACACTACACACAAATAAAAAATTGTAAATGAGGCTGTCCGAAAAGGTTCAGCAAAAGATAGAGATGATAGTGAAAAAGATGGGCCCCGGTATCAAAGTGGGCACACCGTCCATAAACTTCACGGACTTCAGGTTGGACGCCCCAATCTGGATAAATGACGACCGGAAGGTAATCGAGATACCCAAGGAGTTTATTGATAATTTCTTTGACACGGCCACCTTTGAGCAGGAAATCAAAGGGGCCATTAACGACTTAAAGGCAAGAGGCATTAAAAGGATTCGCGTAACGGATACAGGAAGGACCGTCGTCGAGTAAACAAGAAAGGAAGAGTGCTAGTGAGCTCCCTACAGAATGTAAGAAAAAGAGACGGAAGGTTGGTGTCCTTCAATGTGAGAAAAATAGCCGACGCCATCTTTAAGGCGGCGCATGCCATAGGCGGTGACGACAGGCAGATGGCCGACGAGCTGGCCGAATTGGTCACCCATTTACTCGAAAAGAAATTCAACGGAAACACCCCCAGTATAGAAGACATACAGGATATGGTAGAGGATGTACTGATAAATACCGGCCATGCCAGGACGGCAAAGGCATATATACGCTATAGAGACAAGAGGGCCCGTCATAGAGAAATATTGAAGGTCAGAAAGAAAACAAGTAAGGGCCGGGATACAACCGATGCGGCCCTGCTGGTCGAGACAGACATTCACGACGAGACCGCGCTGTGGGACAAAGGCAAGATAGCATTGGCCTTGGAAAAAGAGGCCGGTACCCCCATAGCCGAGGCCGTAGAGATTGCCAACGCGGTGGAGAAGCGGGTCTTTGCATCCGGCATCCACCGCATCACTACGTCCCTGATAAGGGAGCTGGTAGATAACGAACTCTTTGAAAGGGGCTACGACAAACAGCTAAAGAAGCAGACCACATTAGGCATGCCCAAGTACGACCTGGACCAGCTCATATTCTCCAAAAATAATGAAAACAGCAACATTGCCACCAACAACCCGGAGGCGATAAACCTTGCCATTGCCGAAAACACCCTGAAGCAGTACGCACTCCAGGAGGTCTTTTCCGGCGACGTGGCGGAGAAGCACCTCTCCGGCGCCGTACACATCCATGACCTGGGGTATCCGACTAGGGTCTACTGTTCATCCCATTCTCTGGAGTACCTGAAGAAGTACGGTCTGCATCTGGACAATCTTGACACCGTCTCCGCTCCGGCCAAACACGCCCGCACCCTTACGGGCCACCTAAACACCTTCCTTGCCTCCATGCAGGCATACTATGCAGGGGCCCTGGGGGTGGGGTACATAAACATACTGTATGCACCATACCTCGAAGGTATGAGTCAGAAGGAACTCCTCCAGGAGGCCCAGCACCTAATATACAGCTGCTCTCAGAGCGCCTTCTCGCGTGGAGGCCAGACGCTGTTCCTCGACTTCAACATCCACACCGGCATACCGAACTACATGAAAAACATCCCCGCAATAGGCCCCGGGGGAAAATACACGGGCAAGACATACGGCGAATACGCTGAAATGGCCCGCCGCTTTACCATGGCCATGCTGGACGTATGGCGGGCTGGCGACTGCCATGGCCACATCTTCGCCTTCCCGAAGTGCGACCTCCACATAAACCAAGACACCTTCAATGACCCGGACCAGTACGAAATCCTTAAGTATGCCTGCCAGATAGCAAGCGAAAACGGCGTGCCGTATTTCGTATTCGACCGTGACGAGGTGACTTTATCGGCCTGCTGCCGACTCCGGACTACCATAGAGGATAACCACATGATAACCCATCCGGAAAGCATGCGCTTCTGCGGATTTCAGAATGTCACGGTCAACCTCCCCCAGGCCGCCTACAGGGCAGGAAAGGGAAACTGGGAGAGGCTTTACAAGGAGATAGACGACACCATACAGATATGCATAAAGGCTCATCTCCAGAAGAAGGAATTCATCGCCAGACTGATGTCGGGCCCGGAGATGCCGCTCTGGCAGATAGGACGGAACGCCAAAGACGGCCGACCCTACGTGGACCTCGAAAAATCCACGTACATCGTTGGAATATTAGGCCTCAACGAGTGTCTACAGTACATGATGGACCGTGAACTCCACGAGGGTGAAGAGCCTCTGAGACAGGGGCTGAGGATAATTGCCTCAATGTACCAGAAAGTAAAAGAGGCCGGAAAGAAGTACGGCCTGAAATTCTCGCTGGAGGAATCGCCGGCAGAAAGCGCATCGAGAAGGCTTGCGAAGATAGACGTGAAGAATTATCCCCAGGCAAGGGACCTCGTAAAAGGGGACATCGGAATGGATGAATTCTACTATACAAACAGTGTCCACCTCAGGCCGGACGCCCCCGTAGACATGCTGACTAGGATAATCACCCAAAGCAAATTCCACACCATGATAGAATCCGGCGCCATCATCCACGCCTTCTGTGGAGAAGAAAGACCCCCGGCATCCAGCATCATGAACCTGGTCAAAAAGACATTCGAGAATACGCAGGCGGCCCAAGTCACCATATCTCCAGAGTTTACCGTCTGCACCGTATGCGGCCGCCTCTCGCCCAGGCTTACAGACCAATGCGACCACTGCGGCGCCTACAACGTACGCGGTATCCAGAGGCTGGACGGTTATAAAACCGGCCTGGATAACTGGGACGCCTCTAAGGTAAAGACCCTGGCAGACCGGTTGAAGAATGAATCGCTTGTGGAGTCAGTATAGACACGTGCAGGCCGTGACGGTTCGTTCCATTGTCTGGAAAAGAGGCAATGAAATACATCGATAGGGAGTATAGCTTACCACATACAACTCTCTAACTTTTTATAAGGAGACTCATTATGTGGAGAACCGATGAATCGACGGAAAAATTGTTGGACCTGGAGAAAAAAATTACACGGTACGAGACAGACTTCCTGATTGGTTTATATCTCTACAACCCAATCCCCGAGACGGTGGACATCGATGATGTAGCCGAAAAATTGCTGGACTATCTGCACAGCCTCCCCAGAAATTCCGGTGCACACTACAAGATAAAGCTTCACCGGATTGGACTGGACGGCTTCGTTAATGTATACTATGCGTCGCCGGGAATGGGTAGCGTGTTCTCTTACGATAAGCCTATTTTGGTGAATCAGCAGGATTACGCCCAATCACGACTGTGATCTGCTTATTTGGGGAAAATGCTTATTCGTTAATTCAACGGCTTCAGCGGGGATATAGCTCGATTAACTAAACATGGCAGTGCAAATAAAAGGCTTTATAGAGAACAGCCTCATCGAGTGGGAAGGTATGATAAGTTCCATTGTCTTCCTCTCGGGCTGTAACTTCCGCTGTTCCTACTGCCACTCACCTCACCTTGTCAATCCGACCGAAGACCTGGAAACCATACCCATGGAGGCCGTTATAGGTTATCTGAAGAAAAAAAGAGGATGGGTAGACGGCGTTGTCGTATCCGGTGGGGAACCCACCCTGCACAGCGGCCTTAAAGAGCTATTGAAGGAGCTTAAGGCCCTGGGCCTTAAGGTAAAATTGGACACAAACGGCACAAACCCCGCTCTACTGGAAGAACTCATCGAGGACGGACTCCTTGACTGCATCGCCATGGACATAAAGGCACCGCTCGAGGATGAAAACTATCGAAAAGTCGCCGGAACGGCATGCAGCGTACATGACCTACGGCGCAGCGTAAGGATGATAATTGAAAGTGGGCTGGAACATGAATTCCGCACCACGGTATGCCCTTCGTACCTGGGGGAAAAAGAAATAGAGGACATCGCCCGAACACTCCGAGGCGCAAAGAGATACGTACTACAGTCCTTCAGACCCACAAACTGTCTTGACCCAAGCATGTTGGAAGTAACAGCCTATCCCCCCGACAAACTGAGACATTTTAGAAAAGTAGCCGGTGCCCATGTTGAAGGCTGCCGCATCAGGGGAGAGATGGAACCCGCAGGCAGCTAGAACCTTATGACTTCTTACAGTTGGCCCTGGAAAGGAGGTGACATTAATGGCAAAGAAGGCAGCAAAGAAAAAGGCTAAACAGAAATCTAAAAAGTAGTAATCCTTTTCGTAGAAAAGTATTGACAGTTGTTGAGTAATTGGCTAAATAAGAAGGTGGGTGGCAAAGACGTACCAATCCTATGGGGTCTTATGAAGCCTCTGAAGTTTAAGCTTCTTAGAGCTTTAAATCCTAACGGGCCCGATTTGTAAGAGATGAGTGCTCCCATGTTCAACATGGCACCACATGGTTCATGGGAGCACTCTTTTTTTTAATAAGTCAAGATAAACCATGCAATTAACGAAATTAGAACTGCGCGGATTCAAATCGTTTGCTGACAAGACGGAATTCGGATTCGGCCCCGGCATCACCGTGGTCGTCGGCCCGAACGGCTGTGGCAAAAGCAACATTGTAGACTCAGTTAAGTGGGTGTTGGGCGAGCAGGGTACCAAGAGCCTCAGGGCCAGCGACATGGCCGACGTAATCTTCAGCGGCAACGCCAGCCGCCCCTCTCAGGGATACGCCGAGGTCTCCGCCACTATTCTCAACCATAAGGGACTCCTCCCGGTTGAATACCCGGAAGTCTGTATCTCCCGTCGGCTCTACGCATCAGGAGAGTCGGAATACTACTTAAACAAACAACTCTGCCGTCTCAAAGACATCAAAGAACTGCTGATGGACACCGGCCTGGGCATAAACTGCTACTCTCTCATAGAACAAGGCCAGGTGGACGTGCTTCTGCAGGCAAACGCCCAGGAACGCAGGGTAGTCTTTGAAGAAGCGGCCGGCATAAGTAAATACAAGGCGAAGAAAAAAGCGACCGTAAGCAGGCTCGAAAAGACGGAACAAAATTTACTGCGTCTGGGAGACATTGTAGAAGAAGTCCAGAAACAACTCCGGTCAGTCAAACTTCAGGCCGCCAAGGCCAGGAAATATAGAGAATACACAGACAGACTGAAAGACCTCAAGATACAGTGGAGTCTCAAGACCTTCCGTGAACTCGAAGCAAAACAACAGGAAGTCCTCTCGAAAGTAGCGGAGCTCTATGCGCGCTGCAAAACCGTCCTCAGTCAAAAAGAGTCTCTGGGGCAGGAACGGGCGAGTCTGGAGGAGAAACATTCCCGTATAGGCGAACACCTTGCACAAATACACACGGAGCTGGTAACCGTCGCCAGTCAGATAACAAACTCAAGAGACAAGATATCTCTGGACGTCCAACGCATCAAGGAACTGGAGTTCCAGAGGACGAAGGCCGTCCATCACGTTGAGGTCTTAGAGGAGAAACTGGAGGAGTTAAAGAACAGGCACGTTACCGCCAGCGGCGAACTTGCCGAAACCACACAGGAAATAACAACCCTCCAAGAGGCGCTCGAACGGCAGAGACTCGAACTGGACCAGGTCAACCGTGAATTAGGGGAGCTCCAGGAAGAATTAGAAAGGAAAAAATCCCAGGCAATAGACGCCCTCAAACATCAGTCACGCCTGCAGAACGACATTGACTTCGTAAACCACGAGAGGCAATCCCTGGGAAACAGGAGAACCAGACTGGAGAGTCGTCTCGCCAGCATGTCACAGGAAATGGGGCATCTTCATCAAGAAAAGATAACCCACCTGGGAGAAAAAGAGCGGACCGATACTGAAATAAGAGACCTTGAAGGGAAGCTGACGGAATTGGCCTCTGAGGAGGAGTCACTGCGGGGAGAGGTAAGCAGCGTAGACAATACGTTATTCGAAAAGAAAAACCTCCTTACGGCAAAGCAGTTGCGCCAAGAAGTTCTGAAAGATTTGGAGATGAAGGCGTTTGGGGTAGAGATGGGGACCCAAACGGTGCTGGAAGGTTCTCGAAACTGTAACGGCACATCACTCCAGGGGATATGCGGTATCGTGGCAGACATACTCAAGGTTGACCTCCCCAACGCCCTGGCAATCGAAACGGCCCTGGGACTCAAGGTCCAGGCCGTTATTACCAACACCACCCAAGACGCCGTACGCGCCATATCCCACCTGGAAAACACCCACAAGGGAAGGGCCACGTTCGTGCCAATGGATACCCCGGAATGTGACCAAAACGGCCCCTCGATTGCATTCGAAGAGGGGGTGGTGGCAAGGGCCGTTGACCTGGTAAACCCGAACAATACTTATGCGCCTATTGTAAGGAAACTGCTTTATAATACTATCGTTGTCAAAGACCTCTCCCACGCCCTCGAAATCTCAAAGAGACACCCCCATGCCCGTTTAGTCACCCTCAAAGGGGAAATTGTCGAGGCCGACGGCTCTATAGCCGGAGGCGACTCTAAAGGACTGCCCGGAATAATCTCCAGGAGAAGTGAGCTGGAGGTCATCGAGCGCGAGTTGTCCCATATGTCAAACGAAATCAGGTCCACAGAGCATGAAAGGGGAGAACTGCAGAAGAAGGGAAAAGAACTGGAGGACCTTGTGGACGGCCTGAAAAAACGACTTGGAGAGTTCCAGATGACACGGCTGTCCGTCGAAAAGGACCTGCACGATAAGGAACTCAAACTTAAGGCCTTGGAGGAAGAGAAAGAGGTAAACAGCGCAGAAGTCGCCGAGACGAACAAACTCCTTGAACAGTTGTCTTCGAAAGAAAACGCCCTGAAAGGCGGTCTGGAGGAGGCCCTTGCCAACAGTAAAAAAATAGAAGACTACATAAACACCGCTACTGAACGCCTCGCAGAGAAACAATCCCGCAGGAGCATCCTGGAGGCCAAGCTGACGGAAAACAAGGTAACCCTTGCAAGTAAACAAGAGAAGAAATACGGCCTGTCAGAAACCTTGGCGCGCCTGGAGGAAAGCACCCAGGAGGCGCAAAGGGAACATGCGCTTAATCTCCAAGAAAAAGAACGCTGCGAGGGGAAAAAGATTGAGACACAAAAAGACATAGACACGCTGGAAACACTGACACAAGAGCTGGAGGAGAAAAAGACCGTCCTGCAGTCTGAGCAAACCGCCAAAGAAGAAGAGGCGAAGAACGTACAGGATAAATTAACCCCCATTGCAGAAAAGATGCTGGAGAAAGACCGGGAATACGACGCCCTTCAAAAAGAGACCCAGGAACTCAGATTAAAGGAAAAAGAATTCGAGATAAAACGAACCGACCTGGAGGAACGCTTAAGGGAAGAATACAAGGTACAAGTATCTGAAATCAAGGCCGAGGAAGTAGACTGGACCGCAGCTACTCAAGAGATGGAAGAACTCAGGGGCAAGATAGAAAAGATAGGCAACGTCAACCTAGAGGCCCTGGAGGAACAGGAGCAGCTGGAGATAAGGGAGAGGTTTTTGCTCAATCAGCAGGAAGACCTGGTAAAGGCAAAGAATTCCCTGTCAGAAATAATAAGGACGATCAACCAGACCTGCAGGGAACGTTTCGAAAAGAGTTTTGAAGAAATACGGGAAAACTTCAACACCATGTATCGCAAGCTCTTCGGCGGCGGGAAGTCGCACATATACCTGGAAGAAGGCGTAGACATCCTGGACGCCGGCATCGAGATAGTGGCCCAGCCGCCGGGCAAGGAACTGCGTTCCATAAGCCTCCTCTCCGGCGGTGAAAAGTCGTTAACCGCCGTAGCTCTCCTATTCGCCATATTTCAGACCAAGCCCAGCCCCTTCTGCATACTGGACGAGGTGGACGCCGCCCTGGACGAAAGTAACATCGTCCGCTTCGCACACGTGGTGAAAGAGTTCACCGAAAACTCTCAATTCATCATCATAACCCACAACAAGCGCACAATGGCCATAGGAGACACACTGTACGGAGTCACCATGGAGGAATCGGGAATCTCCAAAAAGGTAGCCGTCAAGCTTGAAGAAATTGAAAAACAGAAAGGCCTCGTAGGACAGGCTAACAAGAAAAAGAAAGAAGAACAAGTGCAGCACATGGTCGGCACGGAACAGTCGGCACTACAGGCAGGTTAAGACCCCTGGAAAAGGCCCCAAATGGCACTCCCACAAAAATCCGCCAGGGATGTATTTGTCACGTCAGAGGCGGATTTGCCACTATTTGAGTAAACCTCCGGCACGTTTCCTCGGAACTATCCAGTGAAACACAGTACAACCTTCCGAATCGTTTTAAACGTAAGAGATAAATTCCTGCTGTCAATACCTCCGCAAACCATGTATAAACACACCCCCCTTACAACTCCATTACAATAAAAAATGTGTTGATTTTCTGTACTGTTGAAGTTAAAATAACGATTTTATCTATCAATGCTTGAGTAAGTAGCTGTTTCTCTTTTTAATAGGACCTTGCAAAGGATTTAAAATCCCATTCCATACTCACGGCTTGTCGTATAACCAGAGACATCCGGTTAGGTGTGGAATCCTTTAAGGAGTAATATATGCAGCCCAACGTCAAAAAACCGGCTGAAAACACAGTTGCAGAAGAGATGCTGAGGAGGATGAAAGAGGCTAAGATAGAAACCCTCTACGATAGATACCAGGCCCAGCAGCCCCAGTGTGGCTTCGGTCTGGTGGGGTTGTGTTGCAGGCACTGTAATATGGGACCCTGTAACGTAGACCCCTTCGGCAGAGGTCCTCAGAAAGGCATCTGCGGCGCTGACGCCAATACCATCGCAGCCAGACATTTTACCAGGATGGTCGCAGCCGGCGCAGCCGCCCACTCAGACCATGGCAGGGCAGTCGCTCAGCTGCTCGTCGCTACAGCCAGGGGAGAGGCCCCCGGCTACAAAATAAAGGACGAAGAAAAACTGATGATGGTGGCCGAGTGGTTTGACGTAAAGACCGCGGGCCGAAAGGTAAATGAGATTGCAGAAGAGGTGGGAGAGATGGCCCTGGCAGAATTTGGCAAGTCTTACGGCTATCAGCGCTTTCTGAAACGGGCCCCCGAGACTCGGCAGAAGCTGTGGGAGAAGCTGGGCATCGCCCCGCGGGCAATTGACCGTGAGGTCACAGAAAGTATGCACCGTACGGGTATGGGCGCCGACCAGGATTACAAGAACCTGATGCGCCAGGCCAGCCGCACCGCACTCTCAGACGGGTGGGGAGGCTCAATGATAGCCACCGAGCTCCAGGACATCCTTTTTGGCACGCCAAAGCCCATCAGGGGTAAGGCAAACCTGGGCGTACTTAAGGAAGATGAGATAAATATCCTGGTGCATGGCCACGAGCCGCAGCTCTCAGAGATGGTGGCCCTTGCCACTCAGGACCCCAAACTTATTGAGGCCGCCAAGGCCGTTGGCGCAAAGGGCATAAACCTCGCAGGAATATGCTGTACCGCCAACGAACTCCTCATGCGTCACGGGATACCTATGGCCGGTCACATGAAGATGCAGGAGATGGCCATCGCCACAGGGGCCGTCGAGGCGGTAATCGTTGATATACAGTGCATAATGCAGGGCGACCTCGAGACCGCCAAATGCTTCCATACAAAACTGATTACCACGTCCCCAAAATGCCGCATAGCCGGGGCAGAACACGTTGAGGTCCACGATGAAAACGCCTTGGAGATGGCAAAGAAGATTGTGTGGAAGGCCATCGAGAACTACCCAAACCGCGACCGCTCAAAGATGTTCATCCCCAAGGGAAGTGAAAGAGAGATAGTGGTTGGATTCAGCCATGAGACCATAAAGTACATGCTTGGGGGCAAATACAGGGCCAGCTACAGACCGCTCAACGACAACATAATGAACGGAAGGATACGCGGCGTGGCGGGCATAGTGGGCTGTACCAGCCCAAAGGTCCTGCCGGGCCATCAGCCCTACATAGACCTGGTAAGGGAACTGATAGCCAACGATGTGCTTGTAGTCCAGACCGGATGTGCCGCCACAGAGTGCGCCAAAGAGGGCCTCATGGTTCCGGAACTCCAGGATGCCTGCGGCAAGGGCCTCAGGGAGGTGTGCGAGGCCGTGGGTATACCGCCCGTGCTCCATGCCGGGGCATGTGTGGACAACAGCCGTATCCTGATTGCCTGCTCTGAGATGGTATCGGAAGGCGGGCTTGGCCACGACATAAGCGAACTCCCTGTAGCGGGCGCATGTTTTGAGTGGATGCACGAGAAGGCCCTGTGCATAGGGCAGTACTTTGTCGCATCCGGCGTGTTTACCATATTCGGTATAAACTCACCTGTCCAGGGTGCGCCGGACCTGCAAAAGCTGCTTACCGAAGGGCTTGAGGAGGAGCTCGGAGGGATGTGGGCCTTTGAGCCGGATATAAAGAAGGTCGGAAAACTGATGATGGATCACATAGAGAAGAAGCGGGAGGCGCTAAGGATTAACGTAGCGGCCGAGCGAAAACTCTATGACATGGAAGACAGACGCAAGCTGGATATAACCGTCTAGGGAGATTAAGGTTATGTCAAAGATAATCAGCACGGCTGCTATCCGCGGTGCCCATAAGATAGTCAAGCGTGCCGAAGATAAACTGAACGAAGCCATTGCACAAAAGGGTAAGGACCAAAAGGTCGAGTTCCCCAATACCGGATACTTCTTTCCCATAATCTATTCCATGACAGGCATGGAGGTTAGGACTCTTGGAGAATTCCTGCCTATCCTGGAACGTGCAAAGGCACTGTTGCCGCCAATCCCCAGTGATAAACACTGGCTGCCATACCTGGGACATACACTGGACGCAGGAATGGCCACCCTCTTCGCAGAGGAGATTATTGAGGCGTGCAAATATTTAATAGGGCCTAATCCCGTTGAGGGAATATGGCTGGGGGCCGCCAATGACATAATCCTCCGTGAAAGAGGCATAGAGTTTGTAGACGGCACCGCACCCGGATTCGCCGCCATAGTAGGAGGAGCCCCCGATGCAGACACGGCGGTAAAAATAGCTAGAGAACTCCAGGAAAAGAATCTTTACGTCTTCATGTGTTCCATAGGCGCCAATGGCTTCCGCTTTGCGGAGCAGTTGGCAAGTAAAGGAGTACAACTTGGTTGGGAGACACGCTTGGTGCCATTTGGCGAGGATGTAAGCGCCGCAGTGTACGCCCTTGGCTTCGCAAATCGTGCGGCCATGTCCTTCGGTGCCGTCAAGCCGGGTGACTTCCGACGAAACCTGCTATATAACAAAAACCGTATCTTCGCCTTCGTCATGGCCCTGGGAGGAGGGGTAAGTGACGAACAATATGCCAATGCAGCCGGGGCCATAAACTACGGCTTCCCGACTATTACCGATGCGGATATCCCGGAGATACTGCCCACTGGTGTCTGCACCTACGAACACGTGGTATCTCGAATCCCCCACGATAAGATAGTGGAAAAGGCCATCGAGGTAAGAGGACTAAAGATTTCCATCCACAAGATAGATATACCCGTCCCTTACGGCCCCGCATTTGAAGGTGAAAGGATAAGAAAGGAAGACATGTACGTAGAGCTGGGCGGCCCGAAGGCCCACGGATTCGAGTTCGTGACCATGAGGGACATCAGCAAGATCGAAGACGGCAAGATAGAGGTTATAGGACCCGATCTGGAGGCGTTCCAGGAAGGTACGTCCATAGACATAGGAATTTATATAGAGGTGGCCGGCCGCAAGATGCAGAAAGACTTCGAGCCTATACTGGAGCGGCAGATACACCGCTTCCTGGGCGAGGCCCAGGGCATCTTTCACATGGGCCAGCGCGACCAGATACGCCACCGCATCAGCAAAGAAGGATTCAAGATGGGCCTCAGGCTGAAACACATAGGCACCATCCTGCACGCAAAATTCCATGAGGAATACGGGGCAATCGTAGACAAGGTACAGGTCACCATCAAAACCAAGAGGGAAGACGTGGAGAAGATTTTGGGCGAGGTACGCCGGTCATTTGCGGAAAGGGATGAACGCATAATGGGCATGACGGACGACAGCATCAATCTTTTCTACAGCTGTAGCCTCTGTCAGAGCTTTGCGCCCACGCACGTCTGCATCATCTCCCCTGAGCGCTCCGGTCTATGCGGCTCGGTAAGCTGGCTCGACGCCAAGGCCTCTTTTGAGATTACACCCACAGGGCCCAATCAACCGATAGAGAAGAGCACTGTCATTAACGAAGCAACAGGCCAGTGGGAGGGCGTCAACAAATTCCTGTCAAACGCCTCCAGCCAGAAGTTCGAGAAGGTGAGCATGTACAGCATGCTGGTAGACCCCATGACAAGCTGCGGCTGTTTCGAATGCATATCGGTATTACTACCCATGTGCAACGGCGTAATGACCGTGCACAGAGATTTTGCGGAGATGACCCCGTGCGGGATGAAATTTTCAACACTCGCCGGTTCAGTGGGCGGTGGGCAGCAGACGCCCGGATTCGTGGGTCACAGCAAGCTCTTCCTGGCCAGCAAGAAATTCATCTCCGCAGACGGCGGCCTCGCCAGGCTTGTCTGGATGCCGAAAGAGCTTAAAGAAGAGCTGAGTCATCTTCTCGAAAAGACGGCCAACGAGCTTGGGCTTGAGGATTTCCTCGGCAAGATTGCCGACGAAACCATCGCCACAACGGAAGAGGAAGTCTTGAACCACATGCAAAAGGTAAATCACCCGGCGCTGTCGTTGAACGCGCTGATATAGACTAATGGGTAAGACTGCACCAAACACACAAGAAAAAGAGCACGACGAGGAAGGTTTTGTCGCTCGCCTGCTTAAAACCCGCACCATTATTATCGCAGACGAGATAGACAAAAAGATGGCCCAGCGGGTTATTTCCCAGCTCCTGCTACTTGAGCAGGAAGACCCGAAAAAGCCGGTAAACGTCTTCATCAACTCCCCGGGCGGTGACGCTGACGCTGGATTTGCAATCTTCGACCTGATAAAATTCATAAAGCCCGAAGTAAAGACCATCTGTACGGGCATCACGGCAAGCGCGGCCGTCATAATCCTCCTCGGCGCATCGAAGAAAAACAGATACAGCCTGCCCAACGCACGCATACTGATACATCAGCCCAGTACCGGCGTCATGGGGACTGCGGCAGACATACAGATTGAGGCCAGCGAGATACTTAAATTCCGAGACAAGATAAACCGCCTCATCGCCGAAGAAACCGGCCAGAGCATCAAGAAGATAGAAAACGACACCCGAAGGAACTTCTGGATGAGCGGAGAAGAGGCCCTAAAATACGGTCTGATCAGCAAAATAATCACCGATAGGGAACAACTGGAATAAAATGGCACTAACAGGGCTAGACATCTATAAACTGCTTCCCAAGACGAACTGCAAAAAATGCGGCAGGCCCACCTGCCTTGCCTTCGCCATGCAACTGGCGCAGAAAAAGGCCTCATTGGATGAGTGTCCGGACGTAGGCGAGGCGGCAAAACAGGCGCTCGGTGCGGCGTCCGCCCCTCCCATAAAACTGGTCACTATCGGTTCAGAAAACTCCCCCCTGCGGATAGGTGAGGAAAACGTGCTCTTCAGGCATGATGAGAAATTCTATCATCCAGGCGGTGTGGCGGTCTCCATAAGCGACAATCTGAGCGAAGAGAAACTTGCCGCAGGCATAGAGAAGGCAAACACCCTGACATTCAACCGCGTAGGGACGGAAATATCCATAGACCTGATAGCCCTCAAGAATGAGAGTGCAGACAAAGACAAATTTGCAAAGGCCGCTCAAAGACTGGCGGCCGGGACCCGCTTAGGTATCGTGCTCGTGAGCGAGTCTCCGGAGGCAATGGGCGCGGCCCTTGAGCATGCAGCTGCAAAGAAGCCGCTGGTGTACGGTGCAAACATCCGCAATTATGAACCTATGGCCAAGCTGGCCAAGGCAAAAGGCTGTCCCGTAGGGGCCTATGCCTCAAGCCTCGAGGAGCTTGCAGACCTTACCGAAAAGATCAAGGCCCTGGGGGTCAGCGAGATTGTAATAGACTATAAGGGTAATGGCGTCAAAGACATGCTCCAGGGATTGACCAAGATAAGGAGACTCGCCCTTAAAAAGAATTTCCGTGCACTGGGCTTTCCAACCATTACCTTCATGAATAACGGCGACCCGTATCAGGAGATAATCCACGCCTCTACTTTTATGGTAAAATATGCGGGTATCCTGGTACTGTCGAGCTACGAACCCTGGCAGGTGATGCCCCTCCTTACCGTCAGGCAAAACATATATACAGACCCCCAGAAACCTGTACAGGTCCAGTCGAAATTGTACGAGGTAGGGCAGGTAAACGAAAACTCGCCTGTCCTGTTTACCACCAACTTCTCGCTCACTTATTACACCGTTGAAGGCGAGGTCGAATCCAGCCGCATACCCACCTATATCCTCGCAGTAGACACAGAGGGGACATCTGTCCTAACTGCTTACTCGGGAGACAAACTCAACGAAAAGGTGGTAGGAAAAGCAATGACGCAGACGGGGGCACAAGGAAAGGTGAAACACAAGAAACTAATTATTCCCGGGCTTGTAGCCGTTATGTCAGCTAAACTTAAGGAGGAAACCGGCTGGGACGTACTGGTTGGCCCCAAAGAGGCCTCCGGACTGCCTTCCTATCTCAAGTCCACTTGGGGACACGCAAAATAGCTGCGGGTGGGAAGGTTGTACCCCAAACAGATTTCCGTTAAGAATACGTACGAGCCCACCTGTCGGTGGGTGTAAGCCTCGGCAGTTAACCTTAGCCCTGCTCATCACACTATGCCCAAGGAAAATCACACCTTTAATATCCGCTTCCTCCCCAACGACAAGGAAGTGCATATTGAAGCCGGTACCACCGTGTTGGAGGCGGCGCACAAGGCAAACGTCTATATCTCCAGCATCTGCGGCGGCGTCGCTACCTGCGGCAAATGCAAGGTAATAATAGAAGATGGCCGCATTGACAGCCCACCCACCCCTCTGCTCTCGGAGGATGAGATGGCAAACAAATACGTCCTCGCCTGTCGGGCAATAGCGAAGAGCGACCTCATGGTCTCAATTCCACCCGAAACCAGGATAGAATACGGGCAGATACTAATAACCCGGGAAGAGGAAAGGGTGGTAACCCCCGGCAAGATACCGGCAGTCCTGCCCGGACTGGAATACAGGCACGACCCCCTGGTAAAGAAGCTGTACATGGAACTCGAGCCTCCCACCATGGACAACAGCCTTGCAGACTACGAGCGACTGCTCAGGGCCGTTATGCTGCGGGAGGGCGTTGGTATGGAGTCCCTGGAGGCGGACATCACCCTCATAAGGCAAATGCCCGCCATCCTGCGTAAAAGCAACTGGAAAGTAACGGCCACTGTAGCCGAGCATGGGACGATGAAGGGTATTATTGCCTTGGAGCCCGGCGATACCACTAAGAATCACTTTGGCGTTGCGATTGACGTGGGTACCACCACCGTCGTCGCACAGCTGATAAACCTGACTGCGCACCTTGTAATGGATGCCGAGGCCACCTACAACTCGCAGATGAAGTGGGGAGAGGATTACATACAGCGCATCGTTTACGCCACGGGTATAGGCTCCCTGGAACAAATGCAAAAGACCGTAGTCAACGACATAAACGAACTCGTATCGGCCCTTACACTGAGAAACGGCCTCCGTCCGGAAGATATTTCCGCAATGTGCTGTTCAGGCAATACTGCGATGATACACTTCCTGCTCAGACTGGACCCCACACTCATCCGCAAGGAACCCTATATACCCACGGCAAACTCCATCCCATATCTAAGGGCCGGGGAGCTGGGGATAAACATAAAAGAGAATGGCATCCTCTACTGTCTTCCCAGCGTTGCCGCCTATGTGGGTGGAGACATAACCGGAGGGGCCGCCGCCATCGGTTTAGATAAACAAGAGGCACTTTCTCTGTTTATTGACATAGGCACAAATGGCGAGGTGGTGCTGGGCAGCAAGGACTGGCTGGTATGCTGTTCCTCATCCGCAGGACCGGCATTTGAGGGAAGCGGCGTCAAGCATGGTATGAGGGCGGCCCGCGGGGCTATCGAAAGACTCAAGATATTCGGGGACTTCGACGTACATTACAAGGTAATTGGAAACTGTGAACCCAGGGGAATATGCGGGTCCGGACTCCTGGACACTATCGCCGCGCTGCTCCGCTCCGGCGCGGTAAGCAAATCCGGTAAGTTTGTAAAGGGGTCTACGCCCCGAGTTAGACAGACGGAAGAGGGTTATGAATTCTTATT
This sequence comes from Planctomycetes bacterium RIFCSPLOWO2_12_FULL_50_35, assembly GCA_001828605.1. Lineage (GTDB taxonomy): Bacteria > Planctomycetota > Brocadiia > Brocadiales > Bathyanammoxibiaceae > 2-02-FULL-50-16-A. The sequence goes on from MHZB01000102.1 coordinate 17,485, forward strand.
GGTAGAACGAGACAAGACCGCCACAGGCGCAGACATCGTAATAACCCAGGCAGACATAGACAACCTCATTCGCTCAAAGGCCGCTGTATATGCATCCGTGGCCATACTCGTCGATTCAATGGGCCTGAAAATCACCGATATCGAGAGGGTCTATCTTGCCGGCGGGTTTGGCAGCTATCTGGACATTGACAACACCATAACCATAGGCATGCTGCCGGAAATGCCGCCACATAAGATATGCTTCATAGGAAACAGCTCTCTGGCGGGGGCCAGACTGTCGCTCCTCTCAAAGGAGGCCTTCGGCAGGGTGAAAGAAATAGCCTCAAAGATGACCTACTTCGACCTTATGGGAAATCCGGCATTTATGGATAAATTTATCTCCGCCAATTTTCTCCCTCACACTAACCCAGACGAATTTCCCCAGGTTTACAGTACACTCGAAGGAATAAATAAGACATGGGATTAGAGCCTGTTGCACAAACCCGTTTTTATCACCCTGAACTTGTTTCTGGGTCTCATAAGCGCTTGATTTTATTAGATGCTGAAACAAGTTCAGCATTCATTCCCCTCTAGAAAGAGGGGTTAAGGGGTGTGTCTCTTTTCACATCTCTTGTTACACACCCCCGGCCACTCTTAATAGAGGGGAGACAGCATGACGTTTTGCTTTATTCTGCCATTTGTGCAACAGGCTCATTAGAGGGGTTTAAATATTTGAGAAAATCCTGTATACTGGTTTTCGTTACAATATTTGCCTGTACCCTCGGTGTGGAAAAGCAAGAGGGATTCAGTAAGGATAACCGTCTTGACTCCGTTACGGAGGAGATAGCATTGGACGTAGCCGCCATAAGGGGGCTGGAATTTAAGACCCCATTCCGGTGCGGCACAAAGACCAAGGACGAATTGCGCGAATATCTCAAGGAGATCGTAAAGGAAGAGATACCGGGGGACAAACTGGCGGCCTATCAAAAGGCCTTGGTCAAATTTGGACTTATACCGGTGGATATGCCGCTTGAAAACCTTATACTCGAATTATACACGGAACAAGTGGCGGGTTTCTACGACTGGCGTACGAAAATGTTATACCTGATAGATGACATACCGGAGGACTTACTCAGGGTGGTGACAAGCCATGAATTGACCCACACCCTTCAAGACCAATACGTAGGTATACAAAACCTTCCGATATCCAGGGAAAAGGAGAATGACGACCGCATAATGGCAACGCAGGCGCTTATGGAAGGTGACGCCGTCTCGGTAATGCTGGACTATACGCTGAAGTCTGCGGGAAAGGACTCTACAACGCTCCCCGACCTAGACCCGCTGATGGACGAATTAACGAATTCGATGGGTGAACAGCTCATAGCCTCCGCCCCTGCATACGTCAGGCAAAACATGTTGTTTCCATATATCCAGGGATTCACTTTCACACGGCAGTTAAGACAATCCGGCGGGTGGAATCAGGTAAACAGGGCATTCGAAGATCCCCCGAGGTCTACGGAACAGATACTGCACCCCAAGAAATACCTGGAGGCGATGGACATCCCTACTACCATTACGCTCCAACCCCTCTCGGAGGAGTTGGGACATGGATGGACGTTCCTCGATAAAAATACAATGGGCGAATTCAACATAAACATACTGCTTAACGAATTCCTTAAAGATGCGCCAAAAACAACCGCCATGGGATGGGACGGTGACCTCTATCAAGTATACGAGCACAATCCGTCCGGCAAGACCGCCTTGGTCTGGTTCACCACTTGGGACAGCGACATTGATGCACAGGAATTTCTTGAAGGCTATGCGTCTGTCCTCGAAAAGAAATACGGCTCGGAAAGAATAGATACCGGGCAGAACCGGAGGATCTTTCCGGCGTATAAGAACGGCGGCCGTGTCACTGAAGCATACATGGAACTTAGAGAAAACGACGTGCTGGTCCTGGACGGGGTCCCCGACGCCTCTATAGACGCCGTGAGGGCATCGGC